>CAMDMN010000050.1 GCA_945901965.1 Legionella genomosp. 1
TTTTTTTCTTTTATTACAGCCATTTTATTATCCTTACAATTTTATTATTCATTTTTACCTGAATAATCCGGCATACCTTGCAACATCCAATGCTCGATGTGTAATTTTAACGCGTTCTCTGATGTTTCACCATCAATTAAACTCTGTTCATCATCAACAGATAAAAGGTAATCAATTACCTGCTGAGGTTTAACTTTTATACCATTACAACTGCGGGTAACAAAATCAATCAATACTACTTTATTTTTTGTAATACTCACCAAATTGCTACTGACAAAACTGCCAAAACTATGTTGTGTCGGTTTTGTCACTAAAGATTTTGGCATACTCTCTAAATTATTTTGCCATCGTCCCATATTAATATCCTCACTCACGGCTGGAGATCCATTGGTAGGTGATTGATGGCCTACCACCCTGAGCAGTTGTGGCTAAGTCTATTGATATAAGATAGTTAAAATCTATCAAATACTCTAGAGCCTCCGTAACTGCGTTTATGCTATCAAGACCAATCCAATTCTTGCGGTGTATATCACGTGCTGTAAAAGGATTGTCTAACTTGTTTTTGCGCTTTAATATTAGTCGTGCGTTATCAATGCTCTGATTGATAGCAATACTATAAAGACGTTGTGCATGGCTAAGTAGATAATCTGCCCAATCTAATGCTCTAGCAGTTGCTTCTATACCAACGGCTTCACGCCCCCCATCGATCAGCTCAAATAATAACGCTAATCCTGCAATGGTTTGTGGCATCTTTAACATATGGCTTTCAAGTGCTGGATGAATATCCTCCGAACGAGCTTTTGCCTGTATTTCTTCCATCCATTGAATAAATAAATTTTGTGAATCAGGAGTAAATCTAAAGCAAGGTGGCTCACCATCATCGGTATCAAAACTTAAATTGTGCATTTTTTTAAAGACACTATTATAAGCCGCCTTAGCTCGTTGATTTGGAGAACGATCTATCCAATCCCATTTACCTACATCATCAGGCCAAACTGCTAATTGAAAACGTTGAATTAATCCATCATCAGCAGCACCTGTCATCGCATCTCGCACCAAAATAGCTATTTTTGTTGGTTGAATTCCACCAATTATGCTCAGAGTGCAATAATCAATATCAATCGTACCGCGCCCAATCCTGTCATAGGTATAGCTTCCGTTACCATCAAAACACTCAAGGTAAAATGCACGTTCAGCTTGGCAAGCTTCTGTTGAAAGTTTAGCTAACAGGCCAGATAATTCATCTCTAACCAATATAAGGCCATTTTTATTTTGACTTAATAATACCCCTAGCTTCTCTACAGTGGCATCATTTATAATGAATCGTTCACGTGTTGGTGGCTGATTACCTTCAAATTTGAAAGCTTCTCTAGCTTCATCACGTTTATTGCTTTTCAAGGCTTTTTTGGCCTTGTCCTTAGCCAAAAGTTTCTCTAGATCAACCAACTGAGTTTCTTCATCATGATTTTTTTGATCTTCAATATATTGCTCCGCGGCTCTTATTTCAATTTGTCTGAGTGGTTTTAACGCCTCTTTCATTGATGGACTTTTCATTGCAGATGGTCGACCAATAATTGCCCCCCATTGATTAGGTGTTACCACCCAATCGTCATGTTGTTTAGGGCAGATCAAAGCTTTTCTACCTAGTAAGCTCGATAAGGCTACAATAGCTGTTACTGCGACAAAATCCGGCTGGCTTTGCTGACGATCAGCTACATCAAGCACAAAATCTCTAATTGCAGCGGGAAGCATATCTGGTTGAAATACCATCACCTCTGGTCTAGAATTAGGCAAAGCTGAAGGTGTTTTATTTAAAATCATCTTTTTTTCTGCTTGTTGAGTCGCAATATATATAATTTTTTCTATGTTATCCATGAGATACTTCTCTGGGCTTTTTTATCCCAGCAGATAAACCGCTCGCAAGCGTTTTATTAATTTCGCTACGAGACAGCCCTGCATTTAAAGCAGCTGTAGATAAAACCTGTGCAGCATATGTAATATCCATACTACCAACCGCAATCAACGTACCTATAGAAAAAGCAGCTTGATTTAGTCGAGAATTGCGCATACCAACTGGCGCTTTTGCAACAGCTTCAGATTCATTTCTCAAAGCTGCGCAGGCATAACGAGTGGCCTTATCAGACAAAAGAAAAGTTCTCTTACTTAAAGCCATCTTGAGTGGTCTCAGCAAATTTATTAGCCAACTTGGGGCATCAGGTAGCGCGTCATTTAATAGTTCAATCCAAGTGTACTTATGGCCGGTAGCGTGAACAGATGGAGGTGCGACTATGAAACCGCCACAACCACGTGTATCAATACCAGGTAGAAGTCCTGTGCGGGTGGTTGGAACATTATTCAGTGCTTCTGGAAATCTAAAATAATAATGATATCCTCTTGCTGTAAGAACACTCGGTCCTTTAGGCAAATCTAAACCAGCCAAACTTTTAGCTCCATCCAACCCATCAACATCTAGAACTAATAGATTACTATCCGAACCCGTTAATAGACCTAAATTAGCTCTAGGCCATTGTTTAAACCATTGCATAACTACGTCCTGATCAATGGAGGCTTTTTTCTGCCACCCCTTTAAGAGTGGTATTTTCCCGTTCAGTGGATGAATAGGCCAACCACGCTTACAGTAGCTGGCGGTATACAAAGCTATTGTTGATTCGCGTAGTTCCATTTGATTGTGCATTAAATTATCTTTATACTTCATGATGCAAGCCCTGCTGTGATTTTTTAAATATTAGCCCTAGTTGTGTCGCTGCCTCATCAAGCCTCCACTTGATGTTGGCTGCATCCATCTCGTTTTTTCTTGCTAATAAACGATGGCTAAACTCAATATAGATTTTTATCAAAAAAAAAGTATTCATGAGTTTGACTCTTCTGCTTCAAGTTTATACACCCAGTCCTCAATTTCTTTTCGAAGGTACATTGGACGCTTCCCCGATGGGTTCCTGACCTTAGGAAAATTGGGTAGTTTATTGAGCTCGTAGAATTTTGTTGTTCCAATGCCGAGAAGAACGGCGGCTTGTTTTGGATAAATTAATAATGATGAGGTCATATTGTTCCTTATTACAGTTTAATAACTATTGCCATTTCTCGTGGCCCAATAAGGATATTTTTAAACAATTGAATAAATATAACCAAGTCTTACGATTCATTATTTGAAGACCGCAAGACATAAGAAAATGACTAAGAAGATCAATCGATGAGTATAGAAAGTCTACTTAACGTGGCAGGATTAAAAATTGAGTAAGTAAGCTCGTGGTTCAGGAACCCCGCAGCAGAAATAAATTTAAGTAATAGAATTTGATTATTAGTTATATCCCCTATAGGTTCGAATCGTTCTATCGGATCTGGCTTGACGTGGATAATAAGCCTGATCCCATCGATATAAGGTACAATATTATATTTTATTCCATATACTTCTCCTCCCATTTCGACATTAGGGAGACTATTAGCGATTGTTTTACAGTAATTTTTGTAATATTTGCTGATTTGATTATCATTAGGTAAAACACTGTCTGCTGTATGGGAAATTCGAGTGACTATTCTAACAAATCGATAGAGTAGGCTATTATGTTGTGAGTGCTTTAAATTGAGAACCTGTCCGCCAATAAAAAATAATGCAAAAACCCTCAACCTTTGAATTTTATCAATACTGATAGCACCCCCTTGCCCTTTCTCGAAATTTTGAGCCTCAATCACTGATATATAGTCTTGAAATAATTTAATCATCTGGCTACATGCATCAAAATTAATTCCCCTTTTTGTATCATAAAAATAAATTGAGGGCAAAGTAGCATGGTTCTTTAGCCCATTTATAACTGAAATGAAATCATCAGATGTTATTTTAGCTTTATCTAATTTGTCTCGATCTCCATCAAAATTAACGCTTTGAACAAAAGATAGTGCTTCCTGTCCTCTAATCCATGGTGAAATTAATAGATCAATTAATTCATCCCAATTTGATGTTTTAATTCCTTGAGCAATTAATAAGGTTCTTAATTCAATTTTCGCCGTATTTATCCCGCTTTGCAGCTCAGCTTGCACCAATCGTTTAACTTTTTGTAATCGTTGATATGCCGGTGAATGTTCAACTTCATCTTTTATTAAATTAGTTTCTATTATTGATTTCATTGTTTATCCTCAACTAATTTGTTTTTCTCAACCAAATTATTATTTTCACCCTGCAACCAATCGCTATACCAATTCATTAAATCTCTACGCTCATTTCTAAAGTCAGCTCTCAAATAAACTCCTCTAACTCCCTGCACTCTATGTGATAATTGAGCTTCAATTGCATCGCTTCTAAAATTACCTTGTTCATGCAGTACGCTGGAAGCGAGGCTCCTGAAGCCGTGAGCAGTATGACGATTTTTAAACCCCAAATTGTGTAGAAGCTTGCGCACACTTGTTTCACTAATGGGTTGATTTTTTTTTGTGGTCGGCGAATTAAATAAGTAAGGAGTAAATCCTGTAATCAACCGCAGTTCTTTTAGTAATTTTAATGATTTAGGAGATAACGGAACCCAATGACTAACACCCATCTTCATGCGCACTGATGGAATATGCCATTCTTCATCGTGTAGATTAAATTCACTCCATTGAGCGAGTCTTAATTCAGCCGGTCTTGAAAACAAATGAGCAAGAAGTTCAAGATATATTTTTATAACATTTGAAACTTCACTAGATCTAATAGCAGCCAACAGTTCATGTGCTTCATTTGAATTAATGGCAGGTTGATTTGTTGTCTTTGGTCTTGGAATAAGAGCTTTATGTAAACCAATAAAAGGATAATTATTTGTAAGTGATGAACCAACAGCAAACTCAAAAATTGCTTTTAACCTGGCATATACTCTATGAGCCACATCATGATGTCCACGCTCTTCATGTAGACGAATAATCTGTAAAAGCTCAACCTTAGTTACTTCATCAATTGGTTTATCACCGATAATTGGTAATATGTACTGCGTCAGGCTTTTGCTATGACGCTTAAGGGCAACTTCCTTCCATGACCCTTTGTATTTTTTAAACCACTGCTCAGCAACAATCTTAAATGTTAATCTAACTTCAGCAGCCGTATATTTTTGTCTTGGATCAATTCCTTTGTTGATAGAGTCACGATGTGTAATGGCGAGATTTCGCGCTTCAGCAAGCGTTAAACTAGGGTAGTCCCCTAAAGTCATGGTTTGCGGTTTTTTATCCCATTGAAATCGGAAGATAAATACCTTTTTCCCACTTGATCGAACTTCCAATGCTAGACCGTCACGATCAGCGTGGCGTTTTGTTTTTCCCAGTTCCGTTTTTAACCGTTGAATTTGCAGATCAGTTAACATAATACATTACCTCAACTAAGCGATTTCTTTGAGTTTGAAGTAATCTAAAAGCTTACCCAAAATCTTACCCAAAGTATGCGCGAATTTATGCGAAAGAATAAGTTTAGTTGAGAACGATTTTAAGCGAAGCTATCTATGTTATTTTATTATTAATCAATCGGTTACGTATCAATCCGAATCGCCACGAACCATTATAAAAACTATATATGGTGCCCAGGGCCGGAATCGAACCGGCATGGTGTTACCACCGAGGGATTTTAAATCCCTTGCGTCTACCTGTTTCGCCACCTGGGCATAACGTGTTGAGGCTGAGGCCGGAATCGGACCGGCGTGGGCGGCTTTGCAGGCCGCTGCATGACCACTCTGCCACACAGCCATAAAAAAAAGCGACTTATCTGTCGCTTAAGCTGGAGCGGGAAACGAGGCTCGAACTCGCGACCCCAACCTTGGCAAGGTTGTGCTCTACCACTGAGCTATTCCCGCATGTCTTAGGGCTGCAATTCTACCGGAAAATGATCGGCTGTCAATAACAAAATACAGATAATTTAAGACTTATTATCACTATTCATTAATTTAGGCCAAGCGAGCTTAATATAAACCACCATCGTCCATATTGTTAAAATAGCAGCGGCGTATAGCATAACAAACCCCAAAATCCCCCAATATGAAGTTTCAGGATAAAAAGCGAGCAATAATATTAGAGCTATCATTTGTAAGGTTGTCTTTACTTTACCTATGTAATTCACCGCCATACTAGCGCCACTTCCAACTTCAGACATCCATTCTCTTAGTGCTGAAATCACAATTTCTCGCCCCACAATAATGATCGCAGGAATTGTAATATATGAAATTTCTTTAGCGCCAACTAATAATAATAAACTTGTAGCAACTAATAATTTATCAGCCACAGGATCAAGAAATGCGCCAAAAGGAGAAATTTGTTCTAGTTTCCTAGCAAGATAACCATCTAACCAATCAGTAAAAGATGCTAGCGCAAAAATAATTGCAGCAGCTCCATGAGACCAAGAAAATGGTAAATAGAAAACCACAATAAAAAATGGAATAAGTACGATACGCATAAGCGTTAGCAAATTAGGTAAACTAGTTAAATTAATCACGACTCACCTCAGTTTAAAAAATATACTTAGTCCTAAATTCGGCAGTAAAAACGTAGCAATAGCCGTAAATGTGCTGATTTTAGGTTAATTTAGTGGCAACTTTAAAAATTCGGCTAACTGCCGGTAATTATCAAATACATCTATAGCACCTGCTGTAATGAGTTTTTCACCTTGATTGTGATCATAATCAAAACCAATAGCATCAACACCAATATATTTTGCCATCTCCATATCTACAGTAGAATCACCAACCATTAAAGCTTCACCAGCACTAAATCCGGTTTCAATTAAAATTTCTTCAAGCATTTGTGGACATGGTTTAGCAGGAACATCACCTGCTGATCGCGTAATCGAGAAATACGTATCTAATTGGGAATCATACAATGCCCGCTTAAGCGAAGATTGACCCTTATTAGTTGCAATAGCTAAATCAATCCCTGCTTGCTTTAATTGATTCAATATCTCACGTGCTCCAGGAATCAGAGCCACGTCTAATGATTCTTTTACTAAATAATGTTGTACCTCTTGTAAAAATTGTTCATATTGATGAAGAGATAAATCTGGAAATAATTTCTTTATTACCATCCCAAGACCTAGAGGAACATAAAGTCTTGCTTCACGCTCATCAAATTCTTTATATTTCATACATTTTGCAATGGTCGCAATTGTATTTATAATCGGACCTATTGTATCTCCAAGCGTCCCTTCCCAATCAAAAATAACTATCTGGTATGGCCTACTCATTACCAATTTAACTCCCAATAGCTCTTAAATGAATTAGAGTTTCTGTAAATTTATCATCTAAATCTGCCTGAAACTTATAATCTATGCCGTTTAGATTAAATTGAATTGCCCTAGCATGCAAATAAAGACGATTTTTTGTCACAATATTTTCTAATATTAGATCATTACCACCATATTTTTCATCCCCAACAATCGGCTGGCCAAAACTTGCACTATGAACTCGGATCTGATGTGTTCTACCAGTTCTAGGCCTTGCTTCTACTAAACACGTTTCTTTATAATTTTCTAATAATTTAAATAAAGTTTGCGATTTTTTCCCATCTTCGCTTACACGCACAACCCGCTCTCCAGACTTTAATGTAGATTTTACCAAAGCAACATCAATAGTTATTTCTTTTTTCCCGTGCCAAGGATGACAAAGCAATGCCCAATAAGTCTTTTCAACCGTTCGTGCCTCAAGCAAAGCTTGGATAGAACGAAGTACGCTACGCTTTTTAGCCAGTAATAAACAGCCTGAAGTATCCTTATCTAAACGGTGAACTAATTCAAGATAAGATAAATCGGTACGTATATTCCGCATAGCTTCAATAACGCCTAAGCTTAAACCGCTCCCACCATGCACGGCAATTCCCGCGGGTTTATTAATTACTATTAAATTATTATCTTCATGAATTATAGATTTAATTAAACGCTCACTAAGCTTTGTACCAACATGTATTTCTTTATCAGCAGTCATTCGAATTGGTGGAATGCGCACCATATCACCCGGCACAAGCCTACTACTTACCGCTGCCCGCTTTTTATTTACCCGCACTTCACCTCCACGGATTATGCGATAAATATGGCTCTTAGGCACACCTTTTAAGATGCGAATCAAATAATTATCAAGCCTTTGTCCATCTTCTTCTCTAGTTATTTCTATATATCGTACATTCATTAATGAAAGCCTATTTGCTGTGCGTTGTTTTTTTGTTATGATTACATAACGCGTGAATATATTCCGCGAAAGAATTATAACGCATAAACGAATAGATTGTTTAACGGCTGGTAAAAAACCAGCTATAAAAAAATAGACGCGCTTTCCTTCTGTTTTAATACAAGGAAGCAACCCTCAAGCACCAGAGTCAAATTGAATACGAACTCACCAGAGCTAAGAGCATGCAAGACATGCTATAAAATACAGTATGCACCCTACTACGAAAAGGCAACGTGCGTACGCTCTGTCATTAAGAATTTTTTTATAAGTTTATTAATTAAGCAAATGAATAGGCCCACGGATAGGACTATTAATATTTCATCCAACCTGCCAAAACTTGCAAAAATTAAACAAATTATTAAAAATATCTTAAGGTCTTGGGTATTGCTTAAATCTAATACCAGACATCGCAATTATTGTGATTATTTAGCCATTCTTCGCTTTAATGGTATTAAACCCCTTGCTATTCTTACACAAGCATATTTGTTACCAAATAGTAACTTATAGATAAAGCGCCATTATATGGGGTTAAAAATGGAAAAAATGTTAATTAATGCAACACAGAGCGAAGAAATCCGCGTTGCTCTTGTAAAAGATAATCATTTATATGACTTAGATATTGAATGTCCATCAGAAATCAAAAAGAAAGGAAATATTTATAAAGCAGTTGTTACTCGTAGAGAGCCAAGTTTAGATGCTGTTTTTGTTGAGTTTGGTTCTAAACGCCAAGGTTTTCTACCATTAAAAGAAATTGCACCTGAATATTTAAAAAAATCTGCTCATCATAGCGAAGATTCTAAACCTAATATTAGTGCTTTGATTCGTGAAGGACAAGAATTACTAATTCAAGTTGATAAAGATGAAAGGGGCAATAAAGGCGCTGCAGTTACAACCTTTATTACCTTGGCAGGATGTTACTTAGTTTTAATGCCTAATAGTCCACGTGCAGGAGGTATCTCACGGCGTATAGAAGGTGATGATCGTGATGAATTAAAAGAAACGCTTAATTCATTAGAATTAGCCGAAGATATGGGTGTAATAATTCGTACCGCAGGTGTTGGCAAGAATCAAGATGAACTTCAAGCTGATCTTGATATGTTATGTAACCAATGGCATGCAATTAAAAATGCATACAATAACCAACTTTCTCCATGCTTAATTCACCAAGAAGGCGATGTAATTATTCGTTCAATTCGTGATAATTTAAGAAAATCAGTTAGCGAAATAATTATTGACGATCAAATTTCTTATGTTAAAGCTAGGCAATATATTGAACAAGTAAAGCCTGATTTTTTACCAAATCTTAAATTATATAATAATACTATTCCATTATTTACTTTTTACCAAATTGAAAGTCAAATTGAAACTGCGTATCAACGTGAAGTTTTATTACCTTCAGGTGGTGCCTTAGTAATAGATAGAACAGAAGCTCTCGTTTCAATAGATATCAACTCAGCCAAAGCAACTAGTGGCTCTGATATTGAGGCTACCGCATTAAATACCAATTTAGAAGCGGCGGATGAAATAGCAAGACAACTTCGTTTACGAGATCTAGGCGGCTTAGTCGTTATCGACTTTATTGACATGAGCTCTAGCAAAAATCAGCGTGAAGTTGAAAACCGCTTAAAAGAAGCGCTTCAAGCAGATAGGGCAAGAATACAAGTTGGCCGTATTTCAAGATTTGGCTTACTTGAAATGTCACGACAACGCTTAAGATTATCTCTTGGTGAAACAGCACAAGAAGTATGCCCACGATGCGAAGGCCGTGGGACTGTGCGCAATATTCAGTCACAAGTTTTATCAATTATTCGCCTCATTGAAGAAGAAGCTATTAAAGCAAAAACGGCTGAGATTCAAGTGCAGCTCCCAGTTGAGATGGCTACTTTTATCATCAATGAAAAACGCGACTTTATTTTAAATATCGAAAAAAGACATGATGTGCATGTTTTAATTATTGCGAACCCATATTTAAAACCTCCGCAATATAACATCACTAAACTTAAAGAAGACAATGTTGGCAAAAATAAAAAACCAAGTTACTCTCTAATTCAACTGCCAGAATTAGATATAATACAAGCTCAACCATCTAACACGATTATTGATGAACCAGCTGTAAAATCTTATGCAAGCCAGCAACAACCTACAGCGCAAAGGGAAGCTGGGTTTTTCATAAAATTATGGAATGTTTTATTAGGCCAAGGGGATAATAATGATCAAACGTCTCCTCGCCAAGATAAAAGAATTCAAGAGCATAATACAAACAGAAAAACTAACGCGTCTACACATCATGAAAAAAGAAACAACCACCCGGCAAACCGTAAAAGACGTCCTCAAAATAACAATCAACAATCTAAATCAGCGGCGAATCCAAATGCTTTACCAAAAAATAAACATAATTCAAGCCCACAACATGGCAATCGTCACGCCCAGATAAAAAAAGCTGAGGAAGGCAATAAGCCTTTAGTAAATAAGGATAAACTAGAAGAAAATTAGTTAATAAATGCGTAGCCTTGATGAAGCGCAGCGTAATCAAGGTTTTTATTTAAA
>CAMDMN010000051.1 GCA_945901965.1 Legionella genomosp. 1
AGTAAGTTGAATTTATATAATTCTGTGATATAACCTGCCTGTTCCTCTGTCTTGAATTCTTTCAAGCCGGAAAGAATTGTTTTTATCATTTCAGGATAAGCACGAACATTTGTGATTAATATATCGAAGTACGGTTTTAATAACAATAAACGCTCATTTTCATTTTCAATACTGAGAATAATTGCCAGAGTTTTTTTCCAGGTTTTATAATCATTAAGGAGTGGCTGCAATAATCTACCGTTTTTAGCCTCCAAAAATGCTATTTTTTTACTATCCGGTAACATTTTGAAGGTAAAAAGGTCTAGTAAAGGTATTAACTCATCGACGTTATCAAAAATCTTAGGAAAAGATTGCAGGGAGGATTCAACAATATCTGCTTCGAATTCATGCATAAAAAGAGAATAAAATAGCAGATTTTCTGTCGGGGAAAGCTCAAAATAACCACCTTCTGCAAATTGTGTCCATAGTCTTGATAAAACGTAGGGTAAGTTAAGATCAATGATGCGGCTATCGTCATCTAGGATAAATGCGTCGTTAATAGGTAGGTTATCATCTTGGAATAATGATTTTAAAAACGTCAGCATACGGTTGTAATCACCGGCCTCATAGCCCTCAATTTTTCTTCCACAATAGCTTTGATAGGTGTGTAATTCAGACTCAATGATATCAAAAATTGAAGGCACTATTGCCAAAGGATGGTAATGTTGCATAAAGGCTTTATTTAATGCGCTAATAATTTGTTGATCATCAATATTGCCTCGATAGGCATCACTTTGATTAATGGCTCTTATACCATATTTTTTATGGACAGCCAGCAAGAAAAAACGATTATGTGCATGAACTTCGCTAGTATGTTGTCTTGCTGTTGTATCAACCAGGTTGGTACGAATGATTTCTAAAAATTCATCCAATGTCTTAGGCCTTGTAAATCCTAAAATAATATTATTAACCCGATTATGAAAACCTGCGGTACAATTTTCAATTTCTTCCATTAATTTTTCGGCAATCATTCGCTTTTGGTCGCGATCTATATCGGGATCAGTTAACTTTACATAAATTTGTGACAAAGAATCGATAAGTTGAGCTATGTTTGTATATGTTGCGTTTCTGCCAATATGCTTGTTGAGCTTTTCTAGCAATTGCGCTTCATCTTGTTCTAAAAATGTTGCTGAGCATTTAGCAAGTGTTTCAGCTAAATTAGGTATTGCCGCCGAAATAGGGGGCGGAGGAAGAAGGGCTTGCTTAAAGCTTGGTGATAGAACTTTAGCCATATATTTCCAATTTAACGCTCAGTTGTGGGTTGATATTGTACACCGAGGTTTTTGTATGGTCAAATTTGTTTTTTGCATGTGGTTGTATGATCATTCGTCAATCAAATAAGGATTTAACTTTATTGTTGCAAATCGTAGTGTGATAATTAAACATTATTTGCTTTTTAATATTTATTATTACTGAGTGCCATCATAGCGATGGTGACAATTGGTGGGTCGTGTAGGGATCGAACCTACGACCAAGAGATTAAGAGTCTCCTGCTCTACCAGCTGAGCTAACGACCCGTAGAAATTATGCAATAGTATACATAATTTAAGATAAATTTGCTATCTTAAAGTATGGTTATCGTATTAGAACGAACTAAATATGCATAAGGAATCAGAGCCGTGACCGTCAGGGAGCGGAATTTTTCTAACGATGCTAGTTAAAAGCTACATTCCCAGACGGTCACGGCTCTGTGTTTTGTCTTAAATATGAAAGGAAAGTCATATGAATATAACAATGTCTTTATTAGTGGTAATACTAGGTTTGTTCTTAGTTATTGGCGTGCATGAAGCAGGTCATGCAATTGCTGCTTCTTTTTTTAAAGTAAAGATAAAGACTATCTCCATAGGTTTCGGTAAGGCTTTAATTAAGTGGCAGAGTAAAGGTGGTTGTCAATGGCAATGGGCTTTATGGCCTTTGGGTGGTTATGTTAAGTTATTAAATACACGTATAGAGCCAGTTTCTAGCGATCTTCATAAATTTGCTTTTGATAAAAAACCTGTTTGGGTGCGTTGTATAATTTTATTATCAGGTGCTATGGCTAATATAATGCTTGCATGGTTGGCATTACTATTTATGCACGTTGTTGGATATCAACAAATAACGCCTATAATTGGAAGTATTAAGGCACCAAGTATTGCCTCTGCTGCTGGTTTTATTAAGAGAGATCAGTTTATATCTGTAGGGGGAGTTAAGGTAGCATCATGGCGAGAGGTGGGTATGCAACTTATTATGGCTGTTGGCCAAGATAACGTTCTTGTTGTGGTAAAAAATGGCTTAAATGTCAATCGTAATTTGTCCTTAGACTTAAAAAATTTGCATTTAGAAAATCGCAAAGACTCTTTACTTTTAAAGTTTGGTATAAAGCCTGCCTTAGCTAAAGAATCTAGTGTAAAAGTTTTGGGTCTGCCAATAGATAAAGCCGCTAAAAAAGCTTTTTTAGAAATTTTAAATTTAGTTATATTTTTTCTAGTAATTATAAAGAATATAATTACAGGTATTATTCCTTTTGGTTTGCTACTAGGGCCGTTGGGTATATTTAATGAGATTGTCGCTTCTTTTAAACAAGGAGTTGCAGTTTTCTTATATTTTATTGCAAATTTCAGCATAAGTGTCGCATTAATTAATCTATTCCCCATTCCATCCCTTGATGGTGGCTCAATAGTATTAGCATTAATTGAAAAAATTAGGCGGCGACCAGTTTCTATTGCTATGGAAATTTTACTTAATCAACTAATTCTAATTGTATTTAGTCTTCTATTGGTGCAATTAATATTGAATGATTTGCATCGGTGACTTAAATCTCGATGATCAACCTACAAATATTATTTTTTAAAAAATTATGTAATTGTCCAAGTAAAATTAGCAGCGACAAAATAGTTTGTATGACTTTGGTCTCCATTTAAATTTTGTAACACAGGAAAGCCAACACCTATCTGAGTCGAGGTATGATTTGTATTAAAAGATATTGATGGAGTTAAGGATATAACGTTACCTCCAGAATCAGGATCAATAAATCCATTTAAATTATTTTTTTTTGTATATTGACCGTTAAATTCAAGTAAAGCGAAAAGCATTACCTTATCTTTAACAGAAATAATATTATGCCCAGCTCCTGCCTGATATAAAAATTGGGAGCCTATTTTTATATTGTTGAATGGTGTAGTAATGACCGCTCCGGGGGATGCAAATAAATACCAATCAACATAAGTACGATTAAACGTAGTCCCAAAAAAATAGCTAGGTTTACCAAAACCTTCAATTTGATCTATTGATGAATTTTCATGTGTAGGCAATGTTAGACCTCCAACAATAGTTGCTTGATCTTGTAATTTATTATTTCCTTTATTATAAAATGCATATTCAAGCTGTAAGCTTGGATCTAAAAATTTTAATGAACGTTGATTATTAAATGAAGTGTCAGCTCTTAATGGATAATTAAAAAATAGCGATGTATTATCAGTAAACCCATACGTTAATGTTGCATTTACAATATCAAAAGCACCACCATTAGGATATGGGCTTACCGTTGCTATTGCCAGTAAAACTTGATTAGTGTCAACAATGTTCTGCCCAAATGATATTAAAGGGCCAGGTTGGTGCGAATCTCTTAAAGCAAAATTACCAATTGCAGGTGGCGTACTCGAAGATGTTCCTTCATTAACAGCTATTTCATCACTGGCCGCAAAGGATAGAGTTGAAAAAGAAAAGAGAAATAATATTTTTACAATACAAAGCTTAATACGTTCTTTAATAAATAACATATGGATTATTATACTTACTGAAATTATAGCCAAGGTTATTAAGATCAATTTATTTAGCGAAAGGTTTACTTAAATTAATGTAACAAAATTATTGTATAAATACACTAGGGTAAATTTATAAAATAGGATATTACTTGGTTAGCGGAAGACAATGTGTTAAAATAATAAGCACTAGATTGCGGTGGGTTAAAATCAATTTAAGAGAGAAACCAATGCCAGTAAATGAGGAACAATCATTACATACAGCAATGGATATGCCAGAAGTTGTTGTTATGGGGGCGGGAGCCGCTGGGATTGGTGCTGCCTTAAAATTAGCTAAGGAAGGATATAAAGTTATCTTAATTGATAAGAGGACCTTAAGCTCAGGCGCTAGTGGTAGTAATCCTGGTAGAATGGGTCATGGTTTTCATTATGCTGATGTTGAAACTGCTAAAAAATATTTGCGCGCTAGTGTCCAGGTACAAAGAGAATATCCAGATTATCTTAGAGGTAAAGATCTTCCCTTTGATAATTCGTTAAGGCATGGTAAATATTTGATCATGCAGGATACCGTTGATCAAGAGAGAGTCCTTAGTACTTATGAAGCAATCAAAGAGGAATATAATAAATTAATAGAGGAAGATCCAAAAAATGAAGTTGTTGGGCCAGCAGAGCATTTTTATGAATTTTTACCTCTTGAAGAAGAAAAACATATTGTTGACCAATCTAATCCTAATTCTTTTAAAATCGCAATGGTTGCTAGAACTTCAGAGCACCTATTTGATTGGCAATCATTCATTAAAGATATAAGAACTAAAATTGCTGAAACTCCAAATATTACACTTTATGAGCATACAGAAATAAAAACTCTTGAACGAGGTGATCTAGATGAGCCTAGATTTTTAATCCGTACCCAAGATAGTAATGGTAATGAAAAAATATTTAAAACAGATTATATTGTAAATTCAACTTGGCAAAATATTGAAGCATTAAACGATCAACTTGGCCTTCCTATGATTCCTGGTTCAAGAACGAATCGACTTAAAGCTTTGGTCAAGGTTAAATTGCCTGACACATTAAGAGAAGCAAACTCTATGTTTTTTTGCATGGGGCCGCACTGTATGTTTACAAATTTAGGTGATGGCTACGGAATGATTACCTATGCTAATGTAACCAATATGGAGGCATCATCAGCGTTAAAAATATCTGAGCGAGCAGAGAAATTTTTAAGCGGCGATATTGCAGTTGAAAAAAAAGAAGGAATTGCTAAAGGAATCATAGATGGGGTGGCGGAATATATTCCTGAAATGAAACATGCAGAATATATTGATATTTCATTTGGAATCGTCCAAACAGAAGGAGCTCTTACTTTAAGAGATTTACATAATCCTTTACATAATTTCCATAAACGTGATTATGATGGAATTCGCGAAGAACAAGTCGGTTTAATCTCTAATCCTTGTATGAAATTATTTTATTTTGTTCAAAATGGGATAGTAATAAATGAGTTAGTTAATGCGGAAGTAATTGCTACAGAAATAATTAATAAAGCTATGAATATCATTATAAATCTAGGGGAAAGCGAACTTGGATTATTTTTTAATGATAAAGATATTAAAAAAGCCATCCGTGGCTATATGGAAAGATATATTTCTGCAAAAGAATTGGTGGATAATATTAGGCAAACAGAGACTTCTATTGAATCTATAGCGGAAGCAATTAGTATTGCTGTTTTTAATACGATGATGAAAAAACAAATTCTTAATAAAGAATTAACTGATATAGAAAGTTATCAATTAATATCATTGAATGATCTTGACGAATCTATTGATATTGATGGAAGATCTGTCGGTGGATGTTCAATATCTGCATCTATAGAAATAAATGATGAATCTTTAATTAAAGGAATAAGGGCGGCTGTAATAACTAGTAAAAAAGACAAAGAAGAAGAGCAAAGACTGATCTCTTATAGTTTTATGATGAAAATGGTAGAGAACTTACCAAATAAAGCAATTATTACGTTGCCTTTAATCTTAGGCGTTGTTGCTTGTGCAATTGGTGCGATTTTAGGTTCGCCTATTGCTATTATTTGTGGATTAACTGTATGTGCCGGAACAGGAGCTGGGGCACTTTACAGAAATTCAATCTTTACAAATAATGATAAATCAAAAGTAACTCCCCAGGTTGTGAATAACTTGAGTTTTTTCAATACGGCATAATTGCAGCACGCCGTCCAGAGCACGCAATAGCAGCACGTCATCCAGAGCGCGTGTTTTTTGCGCGAAGGATCTCCTGAATGTTGCACAATGTTGATCAAATTGAGATCTCTCGTTGCATTAGGTATGACATAGCTCTAGAGTTACAACCACCGAATTTAGGATAATACACAAATACCCTTTTTACTTAAGAAGTTGGGGCTTTTCTTAAGTCCTGATCTATACTTACAATTATATACATATATCAGAGTCGCACGATGCTTAACGAAAAAGATTATTGGAATAATTCTAAATTTATTAATGATCTAATCAATCAAATTCCCGCACCTATTTTTTGGAAAAACATCGATTCCGTATTCTTAGGCTGTAATCAATTTTTTGTTGATTTAAGCCAGTTATCTACACCCGCTGATATCATAGGAAAAACAGATTATGATTTACCTTGGGGAACATATGAAGGGGCTTCATATATAAAAGATGATCAAGAAGTTATTAATACTCAACTTCCTAAATTAAATATTGAAGAAACTCTAACTTTAGTTGATGGTAGAGTTATTACATTATTAACCAATAAAATCCCTCTTTTTTTTAATAATAAAGTAATAGGGATCCTTGGCATATTTCATGATATTACTGAGCGGAAAATTATTGAAAAAGAGCTTATAGATACAAAAGAAAAAGTAAATAAAGCGAAAATTGCCAAAGCAAAAGCAGAGGCTGCTACTCTTATATCACAAACTAAAGCTGATGCTGAAGAGGAAATGCGAAAGACAGTTATGGTTTTAGTTGGAGATATTGTTCATGATTTAAGAACTCCGCTTGCAACCATTAGAGTAGTTGCTGATATTTTAGATAATCTATTACCTGTGATGCTTGAAATTATTGAAGAAGCAGATACCTTAGGTGCTAAAAAAATAAAATTATTAAGCAAAAAAAAATGGGACTATTTATTTGAGAATACTCCTATAAATTCAATAAAAAATTCGATAATAATGATCGATAATTTTATTAAAACTACGTTAAATGAGCTTTCAAATGCTCAGAATGAACAAGTTATAGATAATTTAACTAAATGCTCAAGTCGTAGGATAATTGAAAATTCCCTGGAAGCGTATCCATTCTCTGAAAGAACAATAATAAAACAAAGTATTTCCTATGAATTTTATCTGATGGGTAATTCAATATTAATAATGAAAATATTATTTAATTTAATTAAAAACGCCCTTGAACAAATTTCATTAAATGGAAAAGGTGAAATTATTATAACGACTGAATCTAATGCAAAAGGAAATTTAATAAGAATTAAAGATACCGCAGGTGGCGCACCGCCAGAAATAGTGTCTAATTTTTTTAAAGGCTATTTCACTACTAAAAAAAATGGCACAGGTGTGGGGCTTGCTTTTTGTAAAAAGACTATGGAAAACCTTGGCGGGGATATTATTTGTAATTCAATTTATGGTGAGTCTATGGAATTTATTTTGATATTTCCTAAAATTGAATAGGGCTCTAATAATTATTGATCTAAGAATTGTTGATATGAAAAAATCTTATTAGTCTCAATGCCGTGATTAGGAAATTTATTAGTGAAAGCATAATAATATTTTCTTAAATCTTTAACCGAATGTTTGTCATTTGATTCAAAAATTGTCGCAGGACATAAATAATCATCCCAATTTATTTTTCCTCTCTTTTCAAAATCTTCTTGTTCATAAAGAGAAAGAATTATATTTTTTTCTTTTAAGGCATTAATAACATAATTAGGTGCGCCATAATGATTTGCCAACTTGATTGAATTTTCAATTCCATACTCATTTCTCACAAAAAAAAAGCTTAAATTTGCATGATCATCTAAAAACAAAAAACTTCCTTGTATATCAAATAAATATAACTCACAAATATTGTTTTCTTTGATATATGCATTAAATATTGGTGCAAAATTGCCATCAAATAAAATTGAAACCATCTCCTTTTTATTTGTAGATAATATCTGTGCAGGAGCAAAAGAGTAACGTTGAAAAATCATAGCCGATCTTTTCTCAATCAAAGCTAGTAATTTATTTACAAAATCAGGATCTTCTTTGCCAATATATTCAGTATCTAAACCAATTTTTGCTAATTTATCTTTAAAATCAGCAGAAAATTTCCCAGTTAAAAAAATATGGGAATATTGCGACACTTCCCCTGGAAATTCCATAGACTTAACTAGCTCTATGCCATCCTTATATGGCATATCATAATCAGTAACATTAATGATTATTTCATCAAACCTATTTATATTATAAATTTCATTGCGAACGCTAAAAAGATCAAATGTAATCTCACCATTTTTTTCTATTAAGCAACGACTAGTAAACGGTAAATGATGATGTTGATTTTTGGTGTAATCCAAAGCTTTTTTAGGGCTATCAAAAGATAATAATATTAATTTATCAGAAACTCTTAAACTTAAGTTTTTTAAAAAATCGATGTCATCATCAACGGAAATAACCGTCGTTGGATGATAACAAATTGGTAAGACAAACAAAGAATCATCTATTGATGAAAACATATTATACCTTTGCAGATTGTATAAGAGCCTCGCAGGTAAATTTGCAAGGCGCCTTTAAAAATCATTTATTTTTTATTGTGTGCAGCAATTGCAATAAATATATAAGCCCAGCCATTCACTAGCATTTCAATAGCGATAAATAAACCTAAAACCCACATGCCGCTATAAGGCCATTGAAGTAATATTAATACGCCCAATATAATTGCCATAAGGCCTGCAAAAACTAACCATCCCCATCCACGGTCTTCGCGTAGCACATTAGCCATGAGAAGCCTAATTATGCCGATAAAAATTAATACCCACGCTATAAGTGCTGTAATTAGTGTAGAAGCAAGGATTGGATCGTAAATAACAAAGCCGCCACCGATAAGATACAAAATAGCAATTAATGTATGCCAAACAGCAGCTCTCCATTGTTTAGATTTAAAAGTATCAACAATTTGAGATGCACCGGCAATAATTAATAGCACACCAATGAAAAGAACCGATACCAAGGTTAAGCCTACAACCATGCCTAAACCAATAAATCCTAAAACTACAAATAAAATACCTAATGCTAATAACCAACCCCAATTACGAGTTAAATCATCTGTATTAGCTCTGTTAGCGTGCTTTACATTTGCCATAACTACTCCTTGTTTTAGAATATAAAGATGACTATTAGATGTTAAAGAGTGTACATATAATATGTACGTATAAATTTATGTTTGCAAGTAAATTTTCTCTAAGCTTATCTTTTCGATTTGATGTTATCAAACCACCCATTTTGTCACTTACTTGAAAAAAAGCGCTTGATGGGATGCTCAGGGTCCGTCCCTGAGCTATCCAGCAAAAATCACATCAAACCTGTTAAAAAATACATAATGATCTATACTATAAATAAATATAGTAAGTTTTATTGAGGGGATATTCGTGGAAAATAAATCAACTAATGCTAAATGGCGAAAAATCCAAAATGTTAAGAAAGCTGTTACTGAGGGTGACCTTACTGTAGGCCCAGCTGATGGTATAATGCCACCACTTTTTCAGACAATAAAATTTAGTATTTAGTTCCTAAACGGTTAATTGGGTAGGAAATAGATTATTAAATTAATTGTCTAGACAAATAGTGGCACTATATTTCCAGCATAGTTTATAAAGTAGGCAAGTTTCATCTTCAAACATTTTCATTATTTAACGGATTAAAATTATTTTGTTTTTCTAAGATAGGAAATAGTAAGTTATTACAATATTGGCCTATTTTATAAAAGTTATGGTGTTCAGTTGCAAAAATATCTTGAGATCGTTGACAATCTTTGTGACTCGCTATTGAGTAAATTATATTAGAGCCAGATATATTTGCTGGTAGAGAAAGCCCTAGTGGATATTCATGCCTTATTTGTTTTAATTGATACAATTCTTTATAGTGCGGCCATAAATATAATGATTGCCATGAGCTTGGGTTACACGAAGTATACCAAGCATTTTGATAAGTTTTATCAAAATGCCAAAGATTCGATTTAAATAAATTAAATTCAAGGGATGGAGTAGATGAAAAGGTTAAAAGTTTATTTAATTTATCAATATAAGTTATGGCAATATGATTTATATTATAAAGTCCTAATACATCTTTAAATATATTAGATACAGTATTTTTGTAAGCAAAAAGAACTTCAAAAAAATCTGGATGAGGGCTCACCTCAATGTTTTTTCTTGTAACTACTTCCATGTAAAGATCCGTAAAACTATTTAAAGTGTCTGATGGACGAGAGACTTAAATCAATTATTTTTTTTAATTGCTCTTCATTCGCATCAATCTGGCTAATATCTTGGACTAACTCTATGAGAAAATCTGCAATATCCATAGTTTCTCGGTTGTCATTATATAGCTCGGAAGCGCGAATGAAAATATAATGGAGCAAATCTTTACTTAACGCTATATTTTTGCTCTTGTTTTCTAATGGACTATCACCAAAAAGCAGCCATCCAGGCAAAACTTTAAGTTTCGCTGAAATTTCAGCTAATTTAACCGGTTCAGGTATAGCTTGGCCACGAAGGTATTTTCGACAAATTTGTGCTGAGTGGCCACTTAAATTAGCTAAAGCATGGATGTTAACACCAGACGCAGATCGAGATGATCCATGTCCTGCTGCAATCATGCTAGCATGCAAGCGCGTGGCAAAT
>CAMDMN010000052.1 GCA_945901965.1 Legionella genomosp. 1
GTAGGGTGGGCAAAGCGATAGCGTGCCCACCAACAGCGCTCCGAATATGGTGGGCACGCTATCGCTTTGCCCACCCTACACTTTTTTTCTATATGATAGTTTCACCTAATCTAGTTAATTCAATGATATAAATTCAGATCTGTGTTAAAATGTTTACAATTTGTACGCAGGTTAGTTTTGGTGTGACTGAAATCTAGGCTGCTCATCTCTCAATCAGGAACTCCTGATTGAACTGTAACCTATGTGAGGATCATCAATGACTTTTTCTACTCTCGGCTTGTCGCAGCCTATATTACGTGCGGTCGAGGAGCAAGGCTATAACACGCCAACTCCTATTCAAATCCAAGCGATTCCTGTCATCTTAAAAGGCCAGGACTTGCTAGCTTCAGCGCAAACTGGTACCGGTAAAACGGCAGGATTTACTTTGCCACTGTTGCATCGTTTAGCTGAACAACCTCCTGCTAAATCTAATCATACCAAGATTTTAATTTTAGCCCCAACAAGAGAATTAGCAGCACAAATACATCAAAGCGTGGTGGAATATGGCCAGCACTTAAGCGTACGCTCAGCTGTTGTTTTTGGTGGAGTGAAAATTAATCCGCAAATGATTAAGTTACGAGCGGGTGTGGAAATATTGGTTGCGACTCCAGGGCGTCTTTTGGATTTATTCTCGCAACGGGCTATTCGCTTTGATGAGTTGCATACTCTTGTGTTAGATGAAGCTGATCGAATGTTAGATATGGGGTTTATTCATGATATTAAAAAAATCATGTCGTTATTGCCTCGTAATCGCCAAACATTGTTATTTTCTGCAACATTTTCTACAGAAATTTGTCGATTGGCAAAAGAATTCTTAAAAAATCCAGTAGAGATTAGTGTAGCTCCTCGTAATATAACTGCAGTTTTAGTTAAACAAGCAATACATCCTGTTGATAAAGGTCGAAAAGCTGAATTATTGAGCCATTTGATTCGTTCTGAATCTTGGGGTCAGGCCTTGATTTTTTCGCGAACGAAGCATGGCGCAAATAAATTAGTTAAACTTTTAGCTTTAGATGGTATTGATGCGCTGGCAATCCATGGTAACAAAAGCCAAATGCAGCGCACCAAAGCTTTGGCTGAATTTAAGTCAGGTAAAGTTAGAATTCTTGTGGCTACTGATATTGCTGCGCGTGGGATAGATATTGATCAATTGCCTATCGTTGTGAATTTTGACTTACCTAATGTTGCTGAAGACTATGTGCATCGCATTGGACGTACAGGTAGAGCAGGATCTGTTGGGAAGGCGATTTCGCTCGTTAGTGCTGATGAAGTGACGTACTTACAAGATATTGAAAAACTGATTAAACAAAAGTTAGATCGGGTTGAAATTGATGACTTCTCTCCTACCCATAGTTTGCCGCAGTCTGGGACTAGGCCGACATCTTCACCATCTCATGCAAGGGCAAATAAGGGTTTTGCTGCAAAGCGAACTCATGGTGGCGGCAAACCTTCAAATCAAGGGCGAAGTCAGGCGGGTAGGGGTAGGGCGGAGCAATCACAAGGGCAAAAAAGACAGCATAATAAGAGTAGCTAAAAGAATAGGTCTTTGCGAGTAGCCCATCACCTTGGCTGGGCAAGCATCGGAAAAGACGCACGTCATCCCTCGTTGCACTCGGGATGACGTGCCTTTAGGGATCATGGATGACGTGTCTCTAAAGATAACGGAAGTAGTGCCATATGACTTAACATTCTTTTATTTTTTAAAAAATGTTATAATGTATCATTTTAATGTTATAATGTATCACTTTTTAGATTTTGCCTGCTTGTTATCTGGAGGAACCCAATGACTTATCGTAATTATCGGTTCTACTATAAGAAACCCAGAGAAATAATCAAAGACGAACACTGCCATGCTCATGGCCACGACTGTGATCATGAGCACAGCCATAGCCACGACCATCATCACGACCACGACCACGACCACGACCACGACCACGACCATCATCACGACCATAGCCATGAAAACCATTGGCTGAAGGCCCCTTTAGGTTTGTTGTGGGGAGTTGGTGTGCTTGCTATTTCTATTGCAAGTTCTAATATCCCTATGATTGCATACTATGCAATAACAGGTCTTACCACCTTGATGACGCTCTATTTGGGGAACAATGTTTATCAAAATGCTTGGCGTTCTTTACTTAAAAAAAAATGGGATACCACAACATTATATACAATTAGCACGTTAACTATAGTCGGTGTTTCTATTGCTAGTATATTTGTCCCTGGGTTGCCTATGATGTTTGAAGCCGCACCTTTGGTTTTGGGCTTTTGGCATTTGGGCGAAGGAATTGAGCATACTTTAACTGGTGAAATTAATAAAAAATTAGATGTGCGCGATTGTGTACCGCCAATGGTTCTTTTAAAAGGGGAGCCAGATGAGGACGTTTCTGTTCAAAAATTAATTCCTAACGATATTATTATCGTTAAAAAGGGTTCTGTTATACCAGTTGATGGTGTTTTAACGCAAAGGGCGCTGCTTTATACCACACGAATTGATGGCTCGCCTATTCTTAAAGAGTTTAAGCCAGGAGATGTTGTTAAGGCTGGTATGCGTTTAGCCGATCATATCCCTTCTTTGGAAATGCGAGTTACAAAAACATATCAAAACTCTTATCTCTCATTAATCGCAAAAAACATTGATAAAGCAAATGAGCAAAAAGCACCAATTGAAATTTTTGCAAATAAAGTATTGAAATATTTTATTCCAGGTTTGCTTGGCATTGCGATGTTATCAGGCATTGTCATCGGTACTTTGTTTGGTCCAGCCCTCGCTATTCAATGTGTTATATCGGTTCTTGTGAGCGCATGTCCTTGCGCTTTAAGTTTAATCACACCGTTAGCCGTTAAAATCGGTATGAAAAAGGCGGCAGAACTAGGGATTAATTTTAATAATGGCAAGGCATTACAAGCTGCAGCTGATATTGATACGGTTGTATTCGATTTAAATGGTACTCTCACTAAGGGTGAAATTGAGGTCGAATCATTATATATTGCAGATGAAAGTTTCTTGAGCCATATTGCTTTATTAGAAGCTCAATCAGATCACCCTGTTGCAAAAATTATTTACTCATATATAAAAAATAAAGGCGTGGATTTACGTGAGCCGTTAGATCTAACCTTCGTTGATAAAAGTCATCATTCTGGCATAAAAGGCATGATCAATGATGAGATGTTCATGATTGGCAATAAAGATATGTTGATGGCGAATGGAGTTACACAAATAAATAAACCTTATGATGATCCTAACAATGGTTTAATTTATTTTGTGCGCAAAAATATCGTTTTAGGACAAATTGCCTTATTTGATCCTTTGCGTACAGATGCAATTGCAACGGTTAAACAATTAAAGTTCCTTGGGAAAAAAGTGCATATTTGCACGGGTGCAGACCAAGAAACAGCTGAAAAATATGCGGCGTTGCTAGGAGTTGCTAAAGAAAATATTCGTGCAAATACCGTTGGTGCCGTCACAAAACCAGATGAGATCTCTAAATCAAGTTATATTGAAGAATTAAGGCGCCACGGTTGTAAAGTATCGATGGTCGGAGACGCTGCGAATGATCTCTCTGCAATTGCCTATTCAGATGTGGGTGTTTCGGTTAAATCAAGTATTGGCGATGACATTACGGAACAATACGCAGGCATAGTGGTTCAGCAGGGACTTTTATTTCCAATAGCGGTTGCATTTGATGTGGCAGCGAAAACTAAAAAAAATATTTACCAAAATTTATTTGTGAGTTTAACCTATAACTCAGCTATTACTTTGGCAGCATCCGGGTTATTTATTGCGGTAGGATTTACACTAAATCCTGCTGCGGGTGTTGCATTAATGGTCATTGAGTCGACGATTGTTTTAATGAATTTATATCGCTTTAAACATCAGGAGCCTTTATCCGATTCATCACTTAGCAACCATACTGAACCAAGTTCAGATTTTTCAACAGCAAAAGTATTAGATGCTTTGGGTTATCGTTTTGAACCTACACCAAAAAGAGATATTGTCTTAGAATCAACCTCAACGGTTTATAAAAATGGAGGTTTATTTACATTGAAAGAACAAATTGAAGATCATGGATTTCAACCCCCTCAACAACAATTAATGCAGCGGATGGCTTAGGGCAAACGTTAATCTTTCAAACCTAATCCACTTCGTCTATTATATGCTTCTGAATTAGGGAAAAACCGTGGCCAGTAATAATAAAAAATTAAACGTTAAAGCATCAGGGGTTATCGCTCTCGCGGTTATGTTTAGTCGAGTGCTTGGATTAATACGTGAAGTTTTATTCAATTCATTATTTGGTGCCTCGTCTATGGGAATTTTTCTCATTGCATTTCGTGCGCCGAATTTACTTAGAGACCTTTTTGCTGAGGGCGCACTTTCTATTTCTTTTATTACAGTATTTTCCAAAAAAATTGAAACTGAGGGTGACGATAGTGCTTGGCGATTAGCTGCAAAAATGCTGACGTTAACTACCGTTTTTATGTCTGTACTCACGCTTCTTGGAATTATTTTTTCCAAACAATTAATTGCTATTTTAGCGCCTGGTTTTTCAGCTGTTGATGCACAGGCAACTATTTTGCTTACTCAAATTATGTATCCATTTATTCTGTTGGTTTCACTTGCAGCCATTGTCATGGGGATGCTTAATTCTAAAAATGTATTTGCAATGCCAGCTCTTGCTTCTAGTTTTTTTAACATAGGTTCAATTTTTGCAGGGGTGCTTTTTGGTTGGTTGATTGATCCATCTTTTGGTGGGCGAGCACTTATTGGTTTGGCGATCGGTACCCTCATTGGTGGGTTATTACAGCTATTAATCCAGCTTCCTAGTCTACGCCATGTGGGATTTAGGTTTAAACCAGATTTCAATTGGCGAGATCCAGGTATTCGTACCATTCTTATTTTAACAATGCCAGCTGTTATTGCAGCAAGTGCTGTCCAGATAAATGTACTGATTAATTCAGCGTTTGCATCTTATGTAGGTAAAGAAGCTGTGACTTGGCTAAATAGTGCTTTTAGACTTATGCAATTCCCAATCGGGGTCTTTGGTGTGGCAGTTGCCACGATAACCTTACCAGTATTATCTCGTATTGCTGCGGTAAAAGATGACGTTCAATTTGGACTGACAATAGGGCGTGCAATGCGTCTTACGGTTTTTTTAACAATGCCATCGGCTGTAGGTCTTTGGTTTTTTGCCGAGCCTATAATTAGCCTCATTTATGAGCATGGTAAATTTCACGCTGTAGATTCATCGCAAACTGCGTTGGCCCTGCAATTTTATGCGCTAGGTCTCATGGCTTATTCATGCATTAAAGTTCTTTCTCCTGGTTTTTATGCAATAGACAAGAAATGGACGCCGATGCTTGTTAGTTTTATCGCTATTACCATTAACGTGGTCTTAAATTATATTTTAATCTTTGTTAAGCATATGGGGCACAGTGGGCTTGCCTTGTCTACTACCGTATCAGCCACTGTCAATTTTCTAATGCTATATCTGCTCATGGGGAGGTTGCATAACTTACAAACCTTATATTTTTTAAGCACCATACTGCGTTGTGGAATAGCATCTATTATATTGGGTATTGTTTGTTGGTTTACCTTAACACATTTTACTGATTATCTTCACAGTCCATCACTCGGGTTACGCGCTTTTTCACTATTGGTTGCAATCGGTTTTGCATCTATGACTTATTTTATTGCTACTGTCTTAATGAGGATTGAGTCGGCGCGCGATATATTTAAAGCATTACGATTACGTGTTAAATCTGGGATGTAGACTCGAATCAAACAAGGTGCTATTGTATATTTTTTTATGTTTTTGGAAGATAAAGTGCCCAAGGCAGGGAAGTCTAAATTAAGTCGATTGATAAAAATTCTTATTCAGTCGAATCCATTGATGAGTATGCATACAGAAGCAATAGAGATAGGAATAAGACAGCATCGAACTCCTTTAGCTATGGTTAATGCACTTATATTATTCCAAGACTTAAACTTATTCTCTGGAGAATTAGCCCGGGATAATTTTAAAAAAGCTATTCGTTTTAAATGCCCAGAAGAGATGGCTGAAGCAACTAGAATATTTATGTCCACTATTTCTCATTTTGATGAAGATGAAAAAGATCTGGTGCTTCAGGACTATTTTAATCACATCATAAGACATGACAATACTTGGTTTACATCCAATACGGCAGATTGTTCTTTTCACCCGGCAGGATTTTTCATATGTCATGATAAAATTAGTGATTGGCTTAATATTGCCATGGCGTTTAACGTATTGTATTACGAAACTGACTTATTAGAAGGGCCATATGAGCGTTTAAATTTTGATGCGCTATTAACTCCAGACATTCGCTATATCGCGACAGCTCTCTCTCATCTGCAACGCAATACTGAATTATTAACAGGTCCTTTTGCACAGTCTAATTTTGATTTGTTGGTCAATCATCGAGATCCAGAATCTCTTTATGATGTTTTGCCATTATTACTTTGGTGGATGCCAATTGGCGGTGGAGGGGGCTTGCTAGATGGGGATTTGGCGCAAGCCAATTTTGAGGCCCTTCTTCTTAAACCCGATCTAGATGTGGTTCTTCGCCGGCTATACAGGGTTTTTAATGCTGAGCTCGATTCAAAACAAGCACAGAGTGAATTTGACAATCTAATGCGTCAAACTGCTGCTCCAAGAAGATACGCGCACACTAGTGGCGTTTTAGTAGTTGGTCTGTTTGGTGGAAAAGGTGCTGTACCAAAATCTTCTTTGGAAATGGCGAAGCCCCCAGGACCCTAATAAACTAAAAAATTTTGTAAACTCTGATTTAATCAAGTTAAATTAGATTAATTAACCCCCTTGCTCTAAAAAAAAACACTTCATTTATTTATTAATATTAAAGTATAATTAGCTCCTTATATTTTTGAACATTAACATAGTCTTCTTTAGGGCTTAACTTTTGTTAATGATAGGGTTAATAAATGAGTTTATTTTTTAGATCAAAAAAATTTATTGTTGTCTTGCAAGGCTCAGTTTCTGATACTTTTTTAGCAGAAAGTGCATCGAGTCCAGACCCTACGAAAAGCATACGATTCGAGCAACTTGTTTTTGCTTTGTTGTCAGAGCCAGAATCAGGTGATAGCGAACTTTCTGAAATAAAGGAGGCCGCAAGATTACTGGAGGAATTTGAAAAAGATTGGAATAAACCAGGCCGAACTGTTGATGAGGCTACAACACAAGTATTTTTTTTGTTGAAAGTATTAGGTGCTTTTCCAAAAATAAAAAAAATAATCAGTGATGACTGCCTTTCTGAGTTTTTTTTGGGGGCGGTAAATATAGAAAAATGTTTGGATTTTGAAAGAATAAATGAAGACCAAGATAATTTAATGGCCATGAGTTCACGTCTATCTTATGTGCAACTTGCCATATGTTTTTTTGAAATACAAATGTCTCCTTATTGGTCGTTGCCAACAGATGTTTTTTTTAGAAATATTTTTTATACTCCTCCTGAATGTACTTCTGCAACTCATGTTAATAAATTAAGTCGCTTGTTATTACTTAGCGAATGCGTTTTTAATATGGTTAAATCTAATAAAGAGGGACCTAAAGCTAATCCGGCTGCATATTTTTTGATGCAAGAGCATTTGAAGCGCATCAGATTTATTTTCGGGCTTATTCTATCTTATTCAAGTTCGCTTGAAGATGAATTATCCTATATTGGAAGAAATGAGGAGTTTTTTTTAAAAACTGATGATACTGTATTATGTTCAGCTTATATCGTCTTTACTACCACACGAATTGAAGGTTTTAAAAAATCAATACATCCACGTCTTGTTCGATTTCCTGAAGTTTTAATATTGTTACAGCAAGCTTTTGGTGATGCTATTGAAGTTAGAGAGGGTTTAGATTCGAGGGATCCGGTTAAGGTTAGATTTGCATCGTTAGCATCTGAATCGCATACAACCTCTTCGAAAGGAGTTTATCAATTAATCAAGGGCTTCGTAGATAAAGGTGATTTTAAGTCTATTTACGAGTTCCAAATCAAATTTCAACGTGCTAATGCCGTATTGAAGAAAGCTATAATAGAAGAAGATGCATCTTTTGGCTCTTCTATATTAAATGATATGCTCGCTATTTTTGATAATAAAAAACTCGCTAAAGGGAAATCTCCTTTATCAACAGATAATCTTAATAAAGCTGGATATATTGATAGAATAATATATCTTCTTTTTCCTAATATAGAAGAAAGAGTTAATTTTTTTACAAGATTACCTTTGCCTAAAAGCTTAAGCAATACTTCATTGGGTAATTTAATAACCTGTGAATTGATATTATTATCAGTTTTTAATGATACTAATTACTATAAAGATAGCTCTAGTTCGCTAAAAATTTTTAAGGCCAAAATAGAGGAAAATTTAATCTCGGTTTTAGAGCATCCTTTCGTATTTAGCAATAGCTTTCATGTGCTTTATTTTCTAGCCTACAAAAACTCCAAATTTCATCCTGGATTGCAAAAATTACTAGATGATTTGAATTTTGTTCTTGAAGTGATACGAGAAGGCGGCGAAAAATTTAGCGATATTCGTAGTAAGTTGCTGGATAATGAGGACGAAGATTATCCTTTGGAGTCTACAAGGGTAATTCAACGTTTAATTGATAAAAAATTATGGGATGAAGACCAAGCAGAAGAGATAAGACTACTTGAAGAAAGTTTTAAAGAACCTGAACAATCGACTCCCCCGGCTAGCGCTAAAAAAAAGAAGAAAAAAGCCGCAGCTCCTGTTGCCAAAGAGGATGCCGAAAGTGTGGCTACCACGACTTACCATACCTTAGCACCCAAAGAGTCTCTTAAGAAAATCCCTCCAGCTGATGTTAAAAAAGTCGTTGCACCTATGCCAGCATTATTGCTTGCCAAGGCTTCGCCACCTGTTATTACCTCTTCGCTTCTTATAAAAGATGAAGCTGATTTAGCGATTCAGAGAGCCACAATATCAGAAATGACGATAGCGAAAATTGAGCGCTTTTCTGAGCTAAATCGACTGATTTTAGCGAATTTAGACGCTTTTAGAGACGAAATTCAATTGCATTTAAGTCAAATGACAGCCAGAGGATTTACTGAACAAAAAGAATTAATGGATTTAGATAATTGCCTAGAGGAGCGACAAAATATAATACGCGGCCTTCGTGGTTATTTTAAAAAGGCTAGAAGTAATTCTCATATTTCATTTAGTCTAAAACCATTAACTACAGAACCATTTTTATTGCTAGATGATCTTCTGCTTAAGGTTCGAAAGCATCAGGAGCCGCTTTCTTCTCTTATCGATGAACTTTTGTCAATTGAAGAAGATAAATCATCCACGCTATCAATACATCTTCCAGCATTGATTGATGTGCTTCGCTCTACATCTATTCCTGTTATTTCATTAGGTCAAGTACGATCTTATCAATTTTTGTTACGATTTAGATCGATTATTAGCGATATCAAGGAAGAATTTACCCCGGTTTTGACTTGTATATTAAATAATGAAAGCTTTTATCCATTAGGGGAAGTGGCAATTGATGCCAAAAATTTTGGCCAACTCATTTTGCAAGTACAAAATTGGAGTACAGATCCTTTTTACATGTATGAGCTTAAAGATACCCCACCATTTTTATTTCAAATTAAAAGAAATGCCCCAGATTCTGTAAATCCTGTTGCTGATTTAAGTGCTCATTTATCGCATCTGGTTATAAAATGGAATCATGAGATCAATAGATTTGCCATGGTCTTATCCAAGGTTATTCCTTTTGAGCGTGAGTCAACATTCATTACCGAAATGAAAATTTTCTGTGATAAATTATCTTATAGTTATTTTAAAGATAGAGATTACCCTTGTATGGCGCTACTCAATCGTTTATTTCATCCATTGGCTGAGGTAGAACTATACGGATCGCAGCTTGTTATGCGAGATCTTATTTGTGATATTGATGTAAGATTAAAATGGCATATACACCATGATAGTTTTGAGAATGTTGTAGGAAAAATTAAGTTTGCTCTAACAAAAGAATTTGGTCCAAAAGCCGATGTTGGACTTAAAGCTTTAGTCCGCAAACTTTATCATGCAAATGGAAGTTATGTTGATGTTCTTAAAATTAACGTGCCAATTGGAGGTTTTTTTCCTTTATCCTTGGATCTGAGTATTTTTGTAGGTAATGATTTTCCATTAGTTAGTTATGCTTCTCATGCTGCAGGGATCTTGAATACAAGAACAGGAAGGATGCGTTATCCCCATCATTTTTTTGCGAATGTACTAAATAATGTATTAGAGATTGAAGAACCTTCTTGCAAAGATTTTTCTGATAAAGCCAGATGCTCGAGATTAACACATGTATTAAAACTTATAGTAAGAGCTACTTATTCGCAGCTTCCACAAGAGAAGCTTTTTTTGGGGGATCTTGCGGCTAAAATGCTTAAAGAAATAACATTATATAAATCAGATATCGCAGGCTTACAAAAAGCTAAGCCTCATTTAGTAGAGGCCCTTCATTTTTTGCTGGAACAACATTTTGAGCATTTTGAATTAACAACGGCCTTTTTTAAACGAACAGCAGTTCTTTTAGCGTTTTATCAGGACTTAGGTTGTAAGTTAGTTGCAGTAGATGG
>CAMDMN010000053.1 GCA_945901965.1 Legionella genomosp. 1
AGTACAGCTAAGATGCTTGAAGTAATGAATAAATCTAAGCATAAGGACGCTTTGCAAGTACCAGATTCTTTATCCATTGATAATGAGCATGACGAACATGATTTATTTCCATCTTTGGGTTCAATTCTAGAGCATTGCCTTAACCCAAATAATTCTAAAGATAGTACTCCACAATCATAACGTACTTACAGAAAACCCCAAAGCCATTGTTGTCTTGAAAACTTATCCTTGCATAAACTCTTTCCCGAGATATAATTATAAGTTATAGATACCGTATGCGAGGTTATTATGTCACAAGGATTTGCTCCTACTGCGCATTGGCGTGATTCAGCTCGGAGTGCTCGCTTTTTTATTGTGGATGCACGAGCAGCCTTCCCTATATTTCTTTTTTTGATGCATATTAGAGTTTGGACCGGCGTTCTAGTATTAGTTTCAGCAGTATTTTTTGGAATTATCGAGCATTATGGTTTTACAGTTCCTGTATTCTTACGCTGGCTGAGAAGTTTTTTTGCAGGTCCAGTCAAATCTTCTAACCCGTGGTGGAGATAAAAGGCGATGGATATTAGTAAAGCTATGTCGATTGTAGCTACGAGTTTGAATGCTAAATTTTATTTAAATGATCGTTTTCTTAGTTTAGATGAGGTATTTGCCGATAGCGGCTTATTGCCAGCACTTGCTCGGCGCGCCGATCAGCTTTGTTCTTTATGCCTAGGCTATGGTATAGGAATCTCATTTGACGATGTTGCAGATGCTATATTAGGTACGAGAGTCATATTCGATGAAGTAACACCTAATGTTTTGCGCCTATTATGTATTACCGATGTAGTTAATGAATTGATTCAAGGAGGACCTAGTCGAGACTACACTCCACTAGACGAATTATTATATGACTGATTTTTTCCAATAGATTGTAAAAAAAGCGCAAACTTCTCATGATTTAAGACTCGGTTCAGTAAAACAATGCTACTATTACTCATAGTGTGATTAAAAAGTTGTTTTAAGGGGTTTTTTATGACTGGTGTGAGTAATATTAAGGATTGGGGGGCTGTTACTGGTAAAGTTGCAGGCGCCAATTCTGTAGGATATGATTCTGATAAGGTTTCTACTGCAGCAGATGCTGAAATAGCAGTTGACAGTATTAATGCTTTGTTAGTCAGTGTTAACAAGATTGCAGGTTTAGGTGGCGGCCGAGAAAATCCAGTTATGAATTCGGCATCAGAGAACATAAATAATCTAGCTGCGCGGATAGTTACTGCGATAGCTAATACTAGTTCCAAACAGTCTTATTCAGAACCAATTTATGAAGGCAAAGGTACTGATGTTGATCCTGGTAATCAGTTTTCTTTCCATTAACACTGCATTAATATTTATAACAAGGATTCATAAATAAATTCTAATCCTTGTTATATTTTTGTTATTATCTAATAATCAGTATTATTAATAAGTCATGCAAACAATAAAAATACCTATGAAAGATGAATTATCAAAAGAACAGACTGAAGCAATATTAAAAGCCTTAGATGATGCTATTGCTGACGGGCCGTGGGAAAAATCTAACTTTTTGCGCGTAATCGGTAAAAAGTTAAATGACATACGTGAAAAATTTGTTAGTCAATTGCATACACCTGGCTCTGATAAGGAAAAATTAGTATCTGATGCTTCGAAATTATTAGCATTACACTCAAATCATCAGGAAATATTTATTTCTGTTTATTCTACTGATGGCACGAACATTAGGTCGTGGGAGAAGATATTGCTTAATTTACCTAAACAGATGGTTTATCGCTCAATATATACTGCTGAAGATGATGTAATAGAGCTTATTAAAACAAAACCTAATAAAAATAATGAAGCTTATGTTTCAATTTATATTAATCCAAACGATATTTTAGTGCGTTCTCAAGATAAAACTCCTCTAGATAAGCTTGGCAAACCCATGCTTTCTTTAAAGGATAATTCTATTAGTTTAGATAATATTAATCAATTTGTTCATGCTTCCGGTACCTATCGTTTATTTCATGGTCAATTAGTTAAAATAATAAACGAGGATTATTAGTTGGCTACTCGTTGAAAAATCAATACCGTCATGGTTCTTAGTAGATTAAACTGCTGAATTTAAGTTTAAGTGTCGCAAAATTTCCTTTATTAGGTATATACTTTACCTACGTCCCTTTTTTTTTGAACTAAAAATATGGCACAACAACAGCAGCAGGGTGGCGATAACTCAATGTCAGTAGTATGGGTAATGGTTCTATTGTTTATAACCGCCTGGATTATTTGGAACGCCGGTCACCGGCATATTGTATCGTCAATTTTTTATTTTAATATTTTACAAGCAAAATTCATTAATTTCTTCATTGGCGACGCTGAACTTGCAAATGAAATTTACTTAATGAAAACACTTGATCCTATAGCTGTAAATTGGTCAGAGCTAGTGTTTCTTACACGAGGTGTAGGTAATTATACTCGCTATCCTATTGTTGCAATACTTGTTTTTTTAGCAATATATCTTTATCGCTCAGATGTGACACTTAAATTTCGTAGAGCACATAGTATGCTAACGCTTCGAGACCAGGAGCAATTTAATTGGCCTGCAATTATGCCAGTTGTTAAGAAAGATTTAGTTGAAGAAGATATTAATAAAGGGCCGTGGGCTATGGCATTAACCCCGATGGAATTTGCAAGAAAAAATCAATTACTTAAAAAAGATGATGAATTGTTAGATAATCCAGTTCCGGGCCAAGAGATGACGGCAGGCATTAGGCGAGGAGATGCAAAGCGAGTTTTCACCTTGCAATTGGGTCCTTATTGGAGTGGTTTTGAACATTGTTCGCCGCAGGTTCGGGCATTAGCTGCGGTATTTATGGCAAGAATGAATCGCGACAGAGGGGCTGCTATTAAAATTTTAGAGTCGATAGATAAATCCTCTGCTGAAGGCAAATCAGATTACTCCATCGCGGATAGCACTCTCAGAAAATATCAAAATGTAGAAAATGTACAGAAAGTTATCAATAAGCATGCTTATGTTTTAACAGTTATGGCTTCTTTATTGCAAGCTTCGCGTGATGATGGTGTTGTGCCTTCATCTGAGTTTTTATGGTTAAAACCTATAGATAGAAGATTATGGTATGTACTAAATTGTGTAGGTAGACAAACACCATACTCTGAAGTTGCAGGTCCTTTCGCCCACTGGAAGGCAGAACGAGCAATGAAAAGAAAAATGTTGGTGCCAATGGTGGATGAAGCAATTAGAGCGTTAGAAATTGCAATTAAAGAGGTTAAATTATCACCCGAACAATTAGGGGAGCTGCAGCCATGATGAGAGGTATTGATTCTAGACATGAAATTGATCCTACTCTTCTGTTACGAGATACCAGGACGTTAGGTCGGCGTATTAGAGATTTTTTTTCCGAGCCATCAAATGCTGCTATTATTATAATATCTTTAGCGGCAATTTCTTTTTATATTCCCGAAGTATCATTTCTGATGTTGATTTTTGGTGGGTTTTCTTTTTGGTATTCTTATTCTCGCAAACAAACTTTACCCTTTAGATTACCAAAAATTGCCAAGGTTAAAGATTTTAACGATCTAAAGCCTGGAATTAAACTTCCTAATATGTCGCGGGGAATAGCTTTTTTTGGGAATGATTTAAAAACAAATGAAGAATTATGGTTTGCCAATGAAGATATGAGAACACACGCTCTTATTTTTGGATCAACTGGTAGTGGTAAAACAGAAGCACTGGTTTCAATTGCATTTAATGCTTTAGCGCAAGGCAGCGGATTTATTTATGTCGATGGTAAAGGTGATAACTCTCTATATGCTAAAGTATTTTCTATGGTGCGGAGCATGGGGCGCGAAGATGATTTATTATTAATTAACTTCATGACAGGAGCGCGTGATATTGTCGGCCCACAAGAAAAACGTCTATCAAATACTTTAAATCCTTTCTGTCAGGGATCTTCTAGTATGTTGACACAGTTAGTTGTTAGTCTAATGGGTGGTTCAGGCCAATCATCTGATGGCGATATGTGGAAAGGAAGAGCTATTGCTTTCGTTGAAGCCTTGATGCGTCTTTTAGTATATATGCGTGATGATGGAGCTATTCTTCTCGATGCCAATACTATTCGTAATTATTTCGCTTTAGAGCGTCTTGAGGCTATTATTGTTGATAAATTATTTCCTCGAGATGATCAAGAATCTGTTAACATTGAATCAATTCCTAAATTAGTTACTGATCCTTTACGGAATTATCTTGGTACTTTGCCTGGTTATAATAAGGAAAAAAAGGGTAAGCAGGTATCGCAAGTTTTGGAGCAGCATGGATTTATTACTATGCAGCTAGTTCGTAGCTTTTCATCTTTGGCAGATACTTATGGCCATATCATTCGTACTAATTTAGCTGAGGTAGACTTTAAGGACGTTGTATTAAATAGGCGAATACTTGTGGTATTGCTTCCTGCACTGGAAAAATCACCTGACGAGTTATCAAATTTAGGTAAAGTAATTGTATCGTCTTTGAAAGCAATGATGGCGGCAGGGCTTGGTGAGGAAGTTGAGGGCGACTATCGGGATGTGATTGAACGAAAGCCAACAAATTCAACAACTCCTTATCTTTGTATTCTAGATGAGTATGGGTATTATGCTGTTCAAGGTTTTGCTGTAGTACCTGCTCAGGCGCGATCACTTGGTTTCTCGGTAATATTTGCAGGGCAAGATTTACCTGCATTCCAAAAAGCATCAAAAGAGGAAGCCGCATCAATTGGCGCTAATACAAACATTAAAATTTGTATGAAGCTTGAAGATCCAACTGAAACGTGGGATTTCTTTACGAAAACTGCAGGCGAAGCTTATGTTACTAAGGTTGATTCATTCCAAACTCAAGAGACTAGTGTTGCCAATACATATATGGATACAAAGAGTTCTTCCTTTGAGAGGCGAGCTCGTGTTGATTTATTAGATTTAAAAGAGCAAACAGAGGGTGAGGCGCATATTTTCTTTCGCTCAAAAATAGTAAGAGCACGGATGTTTTATGCCAATCCAAAACCTGTTAAAAAATTAAAATTAAATCAATTTTTAAAAGTTGAGCCACCTTCAGATGAATTCTTAGCTAAACTACAAAAGCAATTGGTAGGATTTAGGAAGGTTTTAGAATCAAAAGATCTTAGTATTAAAAAAGAAGTACCAAATGAAGAAATTACCTTAATTTCTAACGCATTGCATGAATCAACTGTAAATGAACCTATAGAGAGAGGAGTTGCAGCTTTATTAGCTTTTCATAATTATAATGAGCCTATGCCTATTGAAGAATTAATAGAAGAAGAAACATCAGGAAAATTAACTATTTTTGCTAAATTAAAACTTCAAGGTGATGCGCCTAAAATACTTGTCAAAGATGTTGAAAGTTTTTCAGAGCCTTTATTAGATATTAATAATACTAGAAATTATACAATGAATATTGAGCGCTTATGTGGCGAAAATGACAAAATAGCCGGAAATATCTCAAATGAATTGATTAAAGATTTTCAGTTAGCAACTTCTTACCCGCCAGAAGAACGCGATATTATAAGTGCTGATGAACTTATTGGCATAGTTCAAAGTTTGTGTGACAAAATTATAGTTGCACGAAAAGAAGAGGTTCTGTAAGTTATCTACAACCTGGATGAGTTACGAAAGAAGATAAAAGCCTAATAAAGAACAGTGTGATATTAATTTGATTTCCAAATTACAAAATTATTAATAACTGCTTGTAACTCAATGAATAGTATGTTTTTATTTAAATAAGAGAGTACCGTTTTTTACGATAAGGACTTGCATTGAGAAAATTCTTTATTGACCTATCATGCAATTTAACTTGGCTTGCTGCATTTATGGCATTGTTAACTATGACGAGTTGTCATAAGCAATATGTCGCCAAAGAACAAGCTAAATTACCATATAAAGTTAATGGTGCAAGTGATAAAAAAATAATGGATATGCAAGCTCGATTTAATCTTGAGGGTGTAAAGACTGTTACTATCGGTCAAGATTATATGATAAGTATTCCTTCATCATTTTTATTTCCGAACGAGTCTCCACGCTTAACTTGGGGCTCATATGCATTGCTTAATGCGGTTGTTTGTTATTTGAAAGAATTCCATAAAACAAGCATAACAGTTACGGCTTATAGTAATATCTGCGTTTCTGCTAAACGCGATCATGCGTTAACTTTAGCGAGAGCTAGAGAAGTTGGAAATTATTTATGGTCGCAAGGAATTGATAGTCGTTTTATCTTTACACAAGGCTTGGGTAGTGATAAACCTATAGGTGGTTGTATGAAAAAAGGTGATAGTTCATCAAACTCAAGAGTTGAAATTACATTTAGAGATGCTGTTGCTTGAAAATGTGGGAGTAACATGTAAATGACTCAAAGTACTTGGAATTTAATAAAACGGTCAAAAGGTTTTTATGTTAATACCTATCGTAAAACGGGCTATTTTTTATTATTTTCTGTAATTGTAAATTTAATTTTTGTTTTTTCTATTTATTATGTATATTTTAATCGGTCACTGAATGATTTTTATTCTACATCTGGAGTTATAAGCCCTATAAAACTTACATCTTTAGATTCGCCGAATAATACTTCGACACCTTTACTTGCAAATGATCCAGAAAATGAAGTTGAAAATAAAGTAATACCCCAATAATAGAGGATACTATGGCAGAAGATGCATTAACTGCAGTAGCACTAAGAAATAAATTTTACCACGATGGCCAGCGTAAGATGATTGTTGTCTTATTGGTTTCGATGCTTGTAAACTTCGTCTTAGCCTGGATGTTAATATATTTAGTAACTCATCCACCCGCACCAAAATATTTTGCTACAAGCATTAATGGGAGGATTACCCCTTTGTATCCATTAGATGAGCCAAATCAATCTGATTCTGCAGTTCTACAATGGGCTAATCAAGCTGCTATTGCTGCATTCACCTATAATTTTGTAAATTATAGAACAGAACTTCAAGCATCATCAGGATTTTTTACAGCAGAAGGTTGGGATCAATTTCTTACGGCATTACAACAATCAAATAACCTTGATGCGGTAAAGGCTAAGAAATTGATAGTATCTGCAGTAGCTACAAAAGCACCAATTATTTTGCAAAAAGGAGTGCTTAATGGAAGATTCGCATGGAGAGTTCAAATGCCATTATTAATTACTTATCAATCTGCCAGTGAATTTTCGCAACAAAATAATGTGGTGACATTATTAATTACTCGAGTTTCTACGTTAAATTCACCTCGAGGAATTGGAATATCACAATTTGTTGTAGGTCCTGATACCGGTGAGGTGGGTTAATGGGAAATAAAGCAAAAAAAATCAATATGCTTTTAACCATATTTATGTGGATGATCTTTGTTACATCTTCATATAGTGCCGATAATAATTCAGCGCAACAAGCACTTGAACAATTACGTATGTTACAACAAAAAATGACACCACCAACGCAAGGTGGTGACGTAAATCAAGCAAATGCTAAAATAAAAAATACAGAACCAGGATATGTACCCCCACTGGTTAATCCTAATCTTCCTCCAAAAGTTAAAGAGCAAGCTGAAACCGCTCCTGGTAAAGAGATAATTCCTACATCTGATAAAAAAATAGTTGAGGATTTAGCATTTGAAACCATGGAAGAACAACTTTTTCCATTACATCCTGATGAAATAGTTCGTGTTAAACAGAAGTATCATACTAATGAATTTGCTAAGGAGTCTCCAGTTGGAACTCCACCTAAGCCAACGGCTACTTCTCAGTTTGTTAATTTATCACCAGGATCAACTCCACCTGTTATTAGATTATCTCAAGGATTTGTTTCGTCATTAGTTTTTCTAGATTCAACTGGTGCACCTTGGCCGATTAGCGCATATGATTTAGGTGATCCTACGGCTTTTAATATTCAATGGGATAAGACTAGCAATACATTAATGATTCAAGCATCTAAATTATATACCTATGGTAATTTAGCAGTTAGATTGCGCGGGCTTAATACCCCTGTTATGTTAACTTTAATCCCGGGACAAAAGGCTGTGGATTATAGAGTGGATTTACGTGTTCAAGGTTATGGCCCTAATGCTAAGAGCATGCCGATGGAAGAAGGTATACCACCATCAGCTAATGATATTTTATTACATGTTTTAGATGGAGTTCCACCGCAAGGCAGTTCTCGACTAGTAGTTAGTGGTGGGGATGCCCGTGCATGGTTGTTAAATGATAAAATGTTTATTAGGACAGGTCTTACAATTTTGTCTCCAGGTTGGATTGGTAGTATGACTAGTGCTGATGGTACACATGCTTACGAAATGCAAAAATCACCAGTAATTTTGGTTTCTTGGCATGGGAAAGTAATGCAACTTAAGGTAGAAGGGTTATAAAAATATGGCTGGAAAAAAAGAAAATTTAAAGGCGCTTTTCACAAATACTCGAACAAGGGTAATAATAGTATTTACTGTTATTATCATGTTGCTCGTTATAATTGTTGGCTTTATAAAATTTAATGCGTCTTTGAATGCAGATAATTCAAAAGCTAGCTTAAGTTTTGCTCCTGGAGGGATGCGGTCAATTCCTGGTGTGGTAAATCAAACAGCCCAATATGCGGTATTGCAGGAAACCCAGAATGTTCAACAGGCAGAAAAAGCAAGTAAATCTGGTGGTTCTGCAATTCCTACAATTATACGTACACATGCATTTGGTGAAGGAGTTGAAATAGTTGGTCCTCAACAAGGATCAGGTGGCCAAGGTTTTCAAACACTAGCAAGAGAAGATAGTGGTGGAGCTCAACAGAGCTTATGGTTACAAGCAGTAAAAGACAATAATTGCAGTAAAGCAAGTGTTACTAATGTAATTAACCAAGGAGCATCTTTAAATGAAATTAAAGATGCATGTAGTTGTGCTCAATTAAAAGATAACGGATATAAATTCACAGATCTTGAGAAATTTTGCCCATGTAGAGAGCTTAAAGCTGCTGGTTTTAATGCAAGACAAATGAAAGACGCGGGTTATTCTGCTGAAAAACTAAGGCAGTGTGGATTTGATGCATGTGAATTGCGTGGTGCTGAATTTACAGCTCAAGAAATGAAAGATGGCGGTTATTCAGATGGTGAATTAAAAGGCTCAGGCTTTTCTGATAAAGATATAGCCCGTGCATCAGGTTTACCTGACGGTGTAACGTCTGCTGATGTGCTAAAAGCTGGGTGTCAAACAGAGGCATTAGGTCGCTTACGAACATCAGGAGTTTCAGCATCAGCTATTAGACGTATATCTGGTTGCAGCGCTGCTCAATTAAAAACTGCAGGTTTTACTGTAGGGGATTTAAAAAATACAGGATTTAGTGCAGCCGAATTGAAAAACGCAGGTTTTTCACCGGCAAGCATAAAGGAAGCAGGATATAACGCAAGAGATTTATTAAATGCAGGTTTCACTCCAGATGAATTAACCAAAGCAGGTTTTACAGCAAATGATTTAAAAGAAGCTCAAGAAATTTTACCACCAGGCATGACTATTGATGATATTAAAGCTGCAGGATGTGATCTAGAAGCATTAAAAAGACAAAGATTAGCAGGCGTTAGCGCTACATTAATAAATAAACATTCAGGTTGTAGTGCAAAAGCTTTGAAAGACGCAGGTTTTTCTTCTAATGAAGTAGTAGGTATTAATGAAGGGGTATCAGCAGCAGGCTTAGAGCCATTATCTGCAACTGTAAGTGATGTTGATGCTGATATTATTAAAGCTGCTGGATGTGATGTTAAATTATTAAAAGGATTATTTGCAAAAGGAATTTCTGCTAAGCGTATTCATGACTTAAATGGGTGTTCTGCTGAAGCATTAAAAAATGCAGGTTTTGATGCAAGAGATCTTGTTAATGCAGGATTTACCCCAGATAAATTATTAGCGGCTGGATTTACTAGGGCTCAAATTGGCAGAGTTCTACCAATAGATGACGCAACTATAACAAAAGCAGGTTGCGATCCAATTGCACTTAAAAAATTAAATAATTTAGGTGTATCTGCTAAAAAAATTCATGAATTAAATGGTTGTAATCTAGATGCTCTTAAACAAGCAGGGTTTAATGCTAAAGATTTAATCGAAGCAGGATTTACTCCGCAACAACTTTTAAATGCAGGTTTTACACAAGCTCAAGTTGATGCAGCTAAACCAATAGATGATGTGGCAATTAAAGCAGCAGGATGTGACCCTGACGCACTTAAAAAATTATTTTCAGCAGGCGTATCTGCCAGAAAAATTCACGAGTTAAATGGATGTAGTGCTGAAGCATTAAGAAATGCTGGATTTGATGCTAATGAATTAGCAAAAGCTGGGTTTACACCAGAGCAATTACAAGCCGCGGGATTCTCAAAAGAACAAATTGCATCAGCATCTAATGCTAATAATCCAGCTATACTTGCAGCAGGATGTGATCCAATAAAATTACAAGCACTATTTAAGCAAGGAATTTCTGCTAAAGAAATTAGAAATCTTAATGGTTGCTCTGCAGATGCACTTAAAAATGCAGGTTTTGATG
>CAMDMN010000054.1 GCA_945901965.1 Legionella genomosp. 1
ATGAATTTACTGAGGAATATGGTAAGAAAGATTCAATAAAATAAATGGATTCACCATAAAATACTCCAGCAATTGCAACTAATGCGAAAGTAGGAATTATTTTTTTGATGATGTTTCCATTTTTAAGCAAAGTATAAGCAAATTGTGCCCCAGAAATAAAAGCAAAGCCTACAAGAAATGTGGTGGGTTCTAGAGTAAATATAGTTTTTTCACTTACGATAGCAAAAGAATAGGCGCCTATTAGACCCGCGAGACATGCTAATAAAAATGATTTTAGATCTTTAGTTGATTGATTATTTACTATACGTTTAGATTGGACGGCAGATCCTGCATTAAGAAAAAGAAATGATTTAAATAGACCATGCCAACAAAGATGAGCAATTGCTGCAGGAAAAAGTCCTAGGCCGCATTGCATCATCATAAAACCCATCTGTGCCATTGTGGAGCACGCGAGCATTCGCTTAATATCAGTTTGTAATAGTTTCCAGCTTGTGCCAACAATCGCAGTAATTACCCCAATAGTGAATATAACTGTGAGTACTAGTGTGGATGATAAAAGTAGTGGTGAAAATTTTACTAGAATAAATCCGCCGCCATTAACAAGACCCGCATGCATTAAAGCAGATATAGGTGTTGGTGAATTTAGAGAGCTATTTAGCCAACCATTGAAAGGCCATTGTGCTGATTGAATTAAGGCTGTGATTGTAATTAGCAATAATATTGGTAATAACCAAGGAGAGTCGTTAATCACTGATTGATTATTAATAAAATCTATTGAAAGATTGTTGGTTTCTTTGTAAAGAAAAAGAAATGCCGCAAGAAGTGATAAACTTCCGAGGGCTAAGTATTTTAGTGCAAGCTTACCCGAATTTTTAGCAGCCAACCATGTTTTTTTATGAACCATTAGTGATATAAGTAAAAGATTGCTGGCGGTCCATGCGGTCCAAAATAATATTAAATTATCAGCACAAACCATTATTGAAGCGGTTAAGGTAATAGAAGATAAAGAAAGAAAGTAGCGTCGATATCCGCTATCACCATAAATATATCGTCTTGAAAACTGATGAACAATCGCAGATACAAAGAAAATAAGCATGTTCATTGTTAATGATAAGCCATCAAGCTTAAGCCCCCAAATGCTTAGATCTGTAGATCTAAATGCTAAGCTTATTAAATAAAACGCACTAAAAAATAATCCACTCCATATGAATATGGTAGATATTAAAGCGCCTTTAGTAGGATTTTTTCTATAAAATAATCCATTAATTATTAAACCTAAAAGTGGAATGGCTAGATTTAACGCATATAGAAAACCTGAATCTATTAATTTAGTCACATTATTCCTTATTAGTTTTTCTGTTATGATTGTGAAAATATAGTCGAAATGCTAATATTAGTAAAATTAATAATTTTAATTTGTTTGATAAGGAATTCTAATGTCAATTGACACTGTTACTCTCCAATGTTTTCTTGCCGTCGCTGATACTGCAAGCTTTACAAAAGCCGCGGAGCGTGTTTGTCGAACGCAATCAGCTATTAGTCAACAAATAGCTAAGCTCGAAAATATGGTTGAAAAACCGCTTTTTAATCGTGGGAGAGAGCTTTCTTTAACCACCGATGGCGAAGTATTTCTTGGGTATGCACGGAGAATTTTTGAATTACATCGTGAATTATTAGATCGTTTTAAAGAGCCTGATCTCCAAGGAGAGATTAAATTTGGTTTGCCTGAGGATTTTGCAACCGTGGTTTTATCTGAAGTATTGGTTGATTTTTCAAGACTCCATCCTAGAGTTATTTTAAATGTAGCATGTGATTTAACTTTTAATCTTTTTGAACAGTTTCAACAAGGAAAATTTGACATAATCCTTGTGAAAATGAGTCGACCAGAAACATTAACAAATGGTCTTAATATATGGAGTGAGCCGGTTGAATGGATAGGGAATCGAGATTTATTACCAATATTTGATAAAAATATGGTAATTCCACTTGTTCTATCTCCACAACCTTGTGTTTATCGAGAGAATGCTATCGAATCTTTAGAAAAAGCAGGATTTAAGTGGCGGCTTGCTTATAGTAGCCCCAGTTACGCAGGAAAAATGGCGGCTGTTAAGGCAGGATTAGGGCTAACTGTAATTCAGCGAACGATGATTCCTGACTATTTAAATAGAATTGAAAATGACTTCCTACCGATGTTAGATGATATTCATATTTCTTTGTTAAAAAAAGATTCGACTAATAAAGCCATAGAATCACTTGAGTATTTTCTTTTGAAGAAATTAAGAGGTTAATTTGTATTTATTTGTTATTTTATACTTAATCTTCTGCGTAAATATAATAAAAATGCAGGTGATAGCATAAGTAAAATACCAGATGAGAAAATTATTCTAAAATGATTGCTTCCACCAACATCCATAGCATTTTCTGGAGGGAAAAAGCCAATTATTAATGCGATTATACAGCCGATAAGTCCTAGTATGCAGGTAAAATAATAACCATAATTTCCACCTGGAATTGAGAAATATCGGGGTAAGTTGCTATATTTTGATTTTAATCTAATTGCTGCAATGAGCATGATTACATACATCATAATATAAAGTTCGGTAGATAATGCTGTAAATAGCCAGTATATTGAATTTATAGAAGGTAATAATAAAAATCCGCTACATAATATTGTAACAATTACGGCTTGCATTATTAAAATTCTTGAAGCGACACCATGTTTGTTTAAACGATAAAGCCAATGTGGTAAAAATCCATTGTCAGCTGCGAGTAGTAAGCCTTTTGCTGGGGATATTATCCAGTTAACCATACTGCCTACACTGCCAATAAGTAGTAAAATTACAATTACCGGCATTAATGGAGTTAAGTGATAGGCTTTAAAAAAATTAGTGAAGGCTTGCATTACGCCATTTACTAAACCAATTTCTTCTTTGGGCAATACTATTGCTATTGCAAGAGATCCTAAAATCATCGTGATTAAAATTAAGATTACCGAAAAAAACATAGCTTTAGGAAAGTTCTGTTGGGGATTTTGTACATTTCTTACGTGAACTGCCGCAAGCTCCATGCCAAGAAATGAAGTCATGATAGCAGTTAATGAGACCCAAGATTGTTTATCTTCCCAATGAGGAATTAAACTATTAAAACTTAAATCGATTGATAATGGCTTGCCGCTAAAAAACCAAATACACGCCAAAATAATAATAAGAGCCATGGGTACAATCATGCCAATTATTGCACAAAAGCTTGCAAATGATGCTGAGGATTTAATACCAGTTAAACCTAGAAAAGTTAGTGACCAGAATAAAGTAATGATTACTACAATTAAGTATAATTTATTTTGCGCAAGTGCAGGATCAATAAGGTATGCAAGAGTCCCTGCAATAAATGATAGGATAGTTGGGTACCAGACAATCGTATTTATCCATTGTAACCAAATAGTAAAAAACGCGATATTATCGCCAAAAGCATTACGAACCCAGCTATATACGCCTCCTTCTTCTTCAGACCATGTAGAGGAAAGTTCGGCTGAAACTAAAGCGACAGGGATAAGAAAAACTATAGCTGAAAAGATAAAGAAAAAAATTAAAGATGAGCCAAATAATGCAGTAGCAGGTAAGTTACGTATGCTGTCTATAGCGCCTGTAATTAATAATGTCAGCGCTATTACAGAAATTTTTTCAGAAGACCATGCTTTCATTAATTGTCACCTAGAAAAACTACTAATTATAAATGATTATGCCTTGTCATGAAACAGTATTGATTTATAACAATAAAATTGTAGGTTGGGCCTTGGTCCAACCTACGTCATTAATTTGTGGATAAGCTTATAGATCTTCTTTCTAACTCTAAATTATCTTCGTCCTCATCATCATCGCTATTTTCAATTATTGTAGCTAACTTAGTCATAGATGAAGCAATATTTTTACGATTAGAGGCAAAAATACCAGCAGAAGCAAGTAAAAGACCTGCACCTCCTGCAGTTAATATTGCTCCTGGAATAGTTGCTGGCGTGGTAAATATAAGAGCCAATCCAATAGCAAGTATTGCAGCTCCTAGAATTAACATTGAAGCTCCTAAAGCTTGCCACATAATAGATGAGTTAGACCGCATTGTTTTTGCAGTTTGTTGGTATTCTGCAGCAATTTCACTTCTTTCTTCACCTGGTCCTGCTGTAATTAATTTTTCAGTAAGTAGAATAAGTTCTTCTATTTTTGTTGGATCTTCACCGTCTTTACTTAATTGTTCTATTTGTTTTAATACATCATTTACAGCGGGTCGAATAGTTGGTTCAAGTGAGCTAACTAACCCTCTTAATCTAGCAAGGCTTGCTAAATTTGGCTGTAATTCATCCTCATCTAATAATATTCTTCTTGATATTGGCAAATCATTTTGTTCTTCGTTTGTATCCTCATGCGCAGATCTTCTTGCAGATCTTAGATTCTCTTCATTAATAACCCTAGAATCATCACTATCTAATACTTCTACAACTCTTAAATCACTTTCATTAAAATTATCTGCAGTTGATTCTGTTAGATTGAAAGCATGTTGAATATCTTGTATAGGTATGACTATCCCACCAATTTTAAAAGTAACAGCACCATTTTCATCGTTACTTAAAAACCCTGTGGTTTTATATCCTGACAAACTAACTTCAAACTCTTGTAAAACGTCTTCTGGTGGATTAGTAGTAAGAGGTGAAATTTTAAGCTGTCCACTTGTTATCATATCTTGTAAGACTTCAGGAGAACTTAAAAGATTATAAATTTCAGATTTTGAAAATGACATTGTACGTTCAGCAATTGCAGGTGCAATAGTTTCAGCTTGTTGGGCTTCTACTGGTATTTGTGGTTGAGTTTCTTCATTGTGGATAGCTAATGGTGGAGTAACTGCGGCAGTTGGTTGAGTTGTTGTTTCGACAACAAAAAAAGACCTAGCACCGTTTATTACCCAATTTACCCAAGTACTAAGTCCAACTCTTTCAGTTGGTGCATCTTGAATAGCTAAAGTAGGGGATGGACTTCTTGTATTTTGCACGCTATCCGGAGTTAATAATCTAGAGAAAATACTAGAATACCAACTTGCAGGTTTTACTGGTGATGAACTAATAATAGACATTGATCTATTTTGTGGTGTAACTTGCCCATTATTACGAAGATGCATTAAACGATATAGTTGGCTGTCGATTGGATATAACTTATTACCAAATATAAATAGCCCTTCGCCATATTGAATACTTAATAATTGGCCAATAGTTGATTTTCTAATTATTTTTGAACTTGCTGGTGATGAGAGAATTTGTCTATATAATGGTAAAGGTTTTAATTTATTTGTTTTAGGTTGTTCAATATCTAAATTTGAATTATCTATTGAAGGATAAAGTGAGGGATAAGTTGGTTGTCGAAATGAATTGGTTTCAATTCTGCTTATAGGTTGTGGATCAATAAAGCCGTAAGCCGCTGCCGCTGATTTTAATAATGTTTTTAAAAAATAAAACATTTAGTCACTCCAATAGTATTAAACTAATATAGATTAATTATAATTTGTAGAGATATTATATCAGATGAATGCTTAATATTTAATTAAGTGAATTAAAAAAAAACATATTTATTGTAACCCCCCATGTACATCATCCCGAGTGCAACGAGGGATCTCCATTTACAGAAAATTGTGCAACATTCAGGAGATCCTTCGCGCAAAAAACACGCGCTCTGGATGACGTTCTGCCATAACGTGCTCAGGATGGCGTGCTGCCATAATGTGCTCTGGATGGCGTGCTGCTATTTATTAATCCTTTAAATTTAAGGATCATGTCGTTTACCATCACGGCAAGTTGGGGAGGTAGGTGTTTTATTATTTTTTTTCGCCCATTCGTTTTCGGTAAAACAATGTAAACTTAAGGCATGCAAGCCAGTTTTTAATTCATTATCTAATGATTTATTTATCAGCCGATGGCGGGCAACAAGATTTAAATTTTCAAAAAGAGAAGATACAGCAATTACTTTAAAATGAGTTTCAGCGCCTTTAGGCACGTTATGGTTTATGGACTCATCTTCAATAATTAAAAATTTTGGATTTAGAAGGGCTGATAATTCATCATTAATACGTTGTTTACGCGACATTTTTAAATTTATAAAAGATTAAAGAAGTTAAATTATACGTATTAAAAACTTTTATGTCATATTTATTAAAAAAATCTTAATAAAAAAGGGCAGATAAGTATCATCTGCCCTTTTTCTTAATCTATTTTAATTACTGATTATTTTCCATTGGTGCAACTGGTGCGCTTTGATTGTCTTTGTTCATATCTTTCATGTCGTTACTGTGGTCTTGCATATCTTTGTTGTGATCTTGCATATCTTTGCTGTGATCTTGCATATCTTTGTTGTGATCTTGCATATCTTTGTTGTGATCTTGCATGTCTTTGCTATGATCTTGCATAACAGCATTCTGATCTTGCATAGTATTTTGTTGATCATCTTGTGCAGTTACTACAAATGAAGCTGTACTTAAAAGAAGAGCCGATAATATTAATGTTTTTTTCATAACAATCTCCTTGTTTTTTTAGTAAATCAATAACCGCTTGATATTAGACTAGCCATTATTCAAAATAATTCAAATGTTATGTTCTACATAATTTTTGATGACTATCATATTAAAACATACTATATGAATTAAGTTATATCAAGTTTATTGGGTATAAATATTTGTAATATAATAAGTACATGATATAGTGTTACGCATTTAATAGACGTAAGGTTATGTTATGAAAAATTATACTAAGCACAAGGGTTTTACGCTGATTGAGTTGATGATTGTTATAGCCATTGTTGGTATTTTAGCCTCTATTGCTATTCCTGCATATCAAGATTACACAGTTAGAGCAAAAGTAACTGAGGGCTTATCTTTGGCAGCTTCAGCTGAGCTTGCAGTAGCAACATATCAAAATGAAGAGGACTCATTACCTCAAGATGAATCAACAGCAGGTTATACCCCAACATCTGCAACTGCAATAGTGCAGTCAATAGGGATTGCCAATGGAGTTATTTCAATAACTTATACTCCGTTAGCTAAATCTATTGTATTAACTTTAACTCCAAATGTAGATCCAGTATCTAAAACTCTAACTTGGGTTTGTGCGGTAAATTCTGCTGAAAATAATAAGTATGTTCCTGCAGATTGCAGATTAAAATAGAATAGATATTGCATACCATAATCAATGGTGTGCAATAACCACCCATAAACCTCATCTAAATCAAAGCATAAAATCTTTATGCTAGTGTTTTTTTCAAAGTCTTGAATGTTAATAAGCGAACCCACTAAATAACTATAAAATTTGTAGGTTGGCCATTGGCCTAACATAAAGAGGAGCATTGCCACACCTTGTTGGACCAAGGCCCAACCTACCATATTAATTTGCATTAGATATTTAATGAGATTTGCTTAGTTAGCAGATGTTTTTTGATGATATTTATTCCAATACTTTGTTGGCGGTGTTATTATGCACACATAGTTAAAAATAAAGACCGAGGATTGCTGTGAACAAAGAACATATTTTATTGATGATTCGAGACAAACAAATACTACTGTCTAATGAAATAATTGAGCCGCACGATTACATAAGTTTAAAATCTTATGCAATTCAAACGGAGCTAGCACAGGAGCTAGAAGCATTGGAGGGTATTGCTGCTGGTGATGATGATTTCGAGTTTTCTTTTAAAGAGCGTTGTAAAGCCCGTGCCTTGAAAAATGCCGGTTCTTGTTTAAGTTTTACGGAAATGCCAGAAGGAGCTGTTAATCAGTTGTATTGGGATATAGCGTGTCTTATTGCGCCCTTGCCTCAAACTATTGGATCACTCCTTGGTATATTGATGCCACAGGTGATTGACAAGATTGTGCCGGATTATGTTATGCAAAAAGATTTACTATCTGGTCGTGTATCTTTGAATAATGTTAAGTTTAAAGTTGAGGCGATTGATACCTTAGAAGAAGCACCTTCCCTGAAAAGGCTTGGCGATTTTGTTATTGTAGGATCTAAGCTTTTTGATGTGAATGATATAGCTCAGTTGAAGTTTAATTTTCACAGTAGACTTTATGAATCACTTAGAGCAGGGCATCCTGAGCTCGCCGATCATTTGTACAAGCATAATCCATCATTAAGGGTTTTAGCTGATAGAGTATCTATATTACAAGGCCGGGGGCAAACACCTTTTGAAGCGATTACGGTGTTTATTAGAGAATTACGCCTTAGTGGGACTCACGGAACTGGTATGACGTATGCGGCTAGAAATGCAGGAATTGCGTTTGCCACGTTCATGGGTTATTTGGATGTGATTCCAGTGGATGTAAAGGAGAGATTGCTGGCCTTATCATCAGCTTCTGGGAAATCAATCTCCGGAGTTATTAATGATTTAAGGATGGGTCGTTGCGTGGAAGTTGCGGCAGGGCAACTACAACAAATCTTGGAGCACGCTGAATCTCGAGATTTTTTAAATAGCCGGCCATTATTGCCTGATAATTATTTGTCCAACATTGCTAAAGAGTACGCAAAAGGCGGGTTGGCCACAAACGCTCTAGATAGTAGCTCCAATTTGCCAGAATGCTTTCTTGCAGAAGCTCTATCCCATGTAGTAATTAATGACGACTTTGATTTCATAAGTTTGTTATTATCTTTTCCTCCTACACTCTATTTCTCTATGTTACAACATGCACGGATTGACCTGATATCGGGATTTTTAAATTTGGCTAGTCAAATCTATGGCGGTGTTTTAAACGAAGAGCAGAAGCAAGCATTTTTTTCGGCACTTATTAAACAGTATCAAAAATTTCCTTTATGTATCTCTTTTTATATTCAATGTGGGGAAGCTATCGATGGCCTTATTCCGTTATTGGCTGAAGTACCTCAAGATGAGCGGCTTTTGGCATTGAAGAGAATAGATGCCGATGGTAATACAGTCCTTCATAAAATGGCATTTCACCTTGTGTCATTACAAGCTATTTTGGCATTATATCCTGAAAGTGAAAGGCTTCTGGCATTGAAAGAAAGAGATAGGCAGGGTAATACAGTCCTTCATAAAGCGGCCATTTCTCCCGCGGCATTACAAGCTATTTTGGCATTATATACTGAAAGCGAAAGGCTTCTGGCATTGAAAGAAATTGATGGGCAGGGTAATACAGTCCTTCATAAAACGGCATTTTACCCTGTGTCATTACAAGCTATTTTGGCATTATATCCCGAAAGCGAAAGGCTTTTGGCGTTGAAAGAAAGAAATGGGCATGGAGAAACAGTCCTTCATAGAGCCGCCTTCTTCCCTGAGGCATTACAAGCTATTTTGGCATTATATCCTGAAAACGAAATGCTTCTGGTAGTGAAAGAAAGAGATATGCAGGGTAATACAGTCCTTCATCTAGTGGCCAGTTCCCCCACGTCATTACGAGCTATTTTGGCATTATATCCTGAAAGCGAAAGGATTTTGGCAGTGAAAGAAAGAAATGAGCGTGGAGAAACAGTCCTTCATAATGCGGCCATTTTTCCTGCGGCATTACAAGCAATTTTGGCATTATATCCTGAAAATGAAAGGCTTTTGGCGTTGAACAAAAAAGATAACTTTGGTTTAACAGTTTTTCAGCGCGGTGCCTCTAATCCCGAGTCTGTTTTAATTATATTGCAATCATTACCTATACAAGATCGTCCTGCTGCAAGGCAAGCTATGCAAGCGCGAGATGTAAGAGAGCGAGAGCCGACTGCAACTTTTGTTTTAAATTGCATGGCTGCAGCTCCTGCACTGCTGGGTAGTTATTTTGTAGCAATGTCGGCTTTTAAACTTACTTTAAGCACTTTTATTTTATTACCTCCAGCTATAGTAACTGGAGCTGCAGTAGGCCTAGCATTAGGGGCGATGTTTTTTGCTATAGGCGGATTAGTAAGAACAACATTAGAGTTATCGGTAACGGAGCAACCTATTGATAATCCACTATATTCAATTTGCCATTCAATGGGCTTTAAACTTGCTGTTGGTCTTTGCATAGCACCTTTAGTAGGTATAGCTGCTGCTAGTTTATTTTTACTAAATCCCGCTCTTTTTTCTGTTGCTGGATACTATGGGTTAGCTTATGGCTCAACTGTAACCGGAGCAGGGCTTGCAACGACCTTTGGTTTGTTTTCTAAGTCAATAGAGAGGGAGCCCGTTGTTAATGAGCCAGAGTTGCAAGGTAATAATGATCTACCAATTCAAATTCCTGCTGTTTAACCAGGAAAAATAACTCTGATCTTAGAGCATAGCATCAGAGTTATTCTCATTGTATTTAAATAATTATTTTCTTAACTTAATGGTAGTACGTACCGGACCGTCCCCAATTAATATTAAAATGTCCCTTTGTGGACATTT
>CAMDMN010000055.1 GCA_945901965.1 Legionella genomosp. 1
TTACCCACCCTACGGGAATTTATATCAATGTAGGGTGGGCAAAGGAGCACAGCGACGTGCCCACCAGATCCACCCCGCAAAAGTGGATCTAAATAGCATTTAAATCATATAATGTTCACAAACCCAACTAATTATAATTTATATTCCATGTTAATAACAAACAAATTAAATACACCTGGTGAACATCAATTATTATTTCCAGGGGCTAAAGGTCTTTTAGAAGTGGTTATCAACATTCCTATAAATGTAGATAAGCGTTACATCGCCCTGATTGGCCATCCTCATCCTTTGCATGGTGGAACGATGAATAATAAGGTAGTAACTACCTTAGTGCGTGTCTTTAAAGATCTTAATCTTGCATCTATTCGGTTTAACTTTCGTGGGGTAGGTAAGTCCGAGGGAAGTTATGATGAGGGTTTGGGGGAATCTGAAGATTTATTAATTTTAGCGCGTGCTTGTTTAAATGAAATTGCTGGGGTTAAGTTATTATTTGCAGGATTTTCATTTGGTTCATATGTTGCATATCGTGCCGCGTCGCTTTGTGAAAGCTCTTTATTAATCTCAGTGGCACCACCTGTGCATCATTATGATTTTCAAGAATTTAAAAAAATCCCAACGCCTTGGATAGTAGCCCAAGGTGATGATGATGAATTAGTGTCATTACAGCTCGTGCTTGATTTTATTGAAAAAATAGCACCACCTATTACGCTGATTCGTTTTAATGATACTGATCATTTTTTCCATGGTAAATTAATCGAGCTTAAAACCGAGTTGCTTCTGAAAATTAAAGCTATCATGGCGGACTTATGATTTTAATAAATGCATATGATGCTGCGGTTTTAAATAAAGAAATAGATAATGATAATGCGCAACGAGAAATAGTCCTGCATATGCAGCGAGTTGCAGATGAGTTAGAAAAATCTAATGCATCATGGTTTTCGCGTTTTAGTAAAAATAAAATTAAAGGTATTTATTTACATGGACCGGTAGGAGTAGGTAAAACTTTTTTATCTGATTTATTTTTTGAGTTTGCTCCATGCCCTAAAAAATCTCGATACCATTTTCATCAATTTATGCAACAAATTGACGCGCAATTACGCCAGATACAAGGACAAAAAGATCCATTAAGAAAGATTGCTGCTAACATCGCTAAAACTACTAAATTACTATGTTTTGATGAGTTCATGGTCTACGACGTAGCAGATGCTATGATTTTGGCGGAGTTATTGCAGGAATTATTCGCACAATCTGTAATATTAGTTGCAACCTCAAATATTCCACCTGATGACCTATATTTAAATGGGCCCCAACGAAATCGTTTTTTACCAGCGATTGATTTAATTAAAGAGCATTGTGAGATTTTAGTTTTAGGTGATCATCGAGATTATCGGCTAGGACGCACACATTTAGCTAAAGCATATATTTATCCGCTTGATAGAGCTGCAATTAAAGAGCTAGATAAACAGTTTGCTGCTATTTCTTTAAAAATCACGGAAAATATCGAATTATCAATCCAAAATCGCTTAATTCCTACCGTAAAACTAAGTGAACGTGCAGTTTGGTTTAAGTTTGATGTGATTTGTAACTTGCCTCGTAGTCAATTAGATTATTTAGAGATTGCAGATCGCTTTGACACAGTATTTGTTAGTGATATTCCTGCCTTAACAGTTAATGATACGTTGCGTGTAATCTTACTTATCAATTTTATTGATGTAATGTATGACCGAGGAATTAACTTAGTAATAACCGCCGCTGTATCTTTAGATAAACTTTATGTTGCAGGAGATCTGTCGTTTAAATTTAAGCGTACTCTTAGTCGATTAGAAGAAATGCAATCTGAAGACTACAGCCGCCGCCATCAGCGGCGAAATGTTAGTATTTTGTGACTTAAATCCACGCAACAATTCCTGCACATATATGGTTTCCGGTAATATCGCCTTTTTATTAATCACGTAGCCTGATTTTGATCTTTGGTTAATAATGAGCTATATTTTGTGTATAAAAAGTATTTTATGGTTAAAATTAATCATCTGTTTGGCGACGAAAAGAGGTTTAAATGAAAATATTAATTAACCAAAATAGCTTCATTAAGGCTGTAGAATACGCCAGTGCTAATTTTTTTTCTAAACCTTATTCTATCACTCAAATGGTTGATCGCTGGTTTAATCAGTTGGCCATGATCGAGACAAGCAATGGTAAAATTATTCACTTAACTGATAAAGTTGCTCGAAATCATGTTGATATCAAGTTAGGCGGCTCTATAGTCCCTAAAGAAGATATTGAGCTAATTTTTAAATTTCATTCAAAAAATGCTAATTTTGAAAAAGAAAGGGAAGAGTTATCTAAGAAAATAGCTGCTGCAAAAAAGAAATTAAGCGAAACAGAAGACATACCATCTAATAAAAAACTTATAGCGCGTTTGAAAGAAGAATTAGAGCTCAATGAAAAAAAATTAAAGATATTTGATGATAACAAAATTAAAGCACAAGGCTTGTATGAAGCAATTGTTAAGGATGGAGAAATATCGCTAAATAGGGATAGCCCTGAAGCAGATATTGGAAAAAAAATAAAAAATATTGTGTATCGACCTAATCATGGCCTAACTCATTCTGTTCGAGTAGCCAATTCAATTACTACTTTATGTACTTATTATCGGCAATTTGGCATAGAGTTTGAGCAAATAAAAGAAAAAGAATTAGAAAAGCTTCAGCTCATGATGTTGTTTAGTGTTGTTGGTCGTTTGGATGAAACCGGATTCAAAGATGGTGCTACTGGGCAAAAAACATATGAAGGTTTTCGCGCAACATCAGGAAGAGAGTATTTAAAATATTGCAAAGACAATGCTAAGCGTCTTTATAGTAGTGATGTCCTAGAGGATCTTTTCCGCGATGCTATAGTTGTTGAACTTATGGGCTACAGTGATATCAATGATGCTATATCCAGAGGGGCTCATCCAGAACTATTACTTGATTATGTTATTCAGAAGAAGGTTCACGAAGGACTCACTCTAACAAGAGATGAGGCAAAAGCATTAATTGATAGAGGTGATTATTCGTTAGCAAAATTATATTCAATAGGCGTACGCGAAAAAGCAAATAAAATGCTAGGCTTCATGAATGATGCACATGCTTTAGACCTAAGCCGTTGCTATCCTCTTTATCCGAACACCGTTCACGGCCCCAAATCTGTTCTCAATTTGAGCTACTTTTTGAATAAATGCCAATTTTTTAATTTCTCTGATATACCTGATTCTGATAAATTGACTTCTTTTTTTAAGTTAATGCGTTATAGTTTTGATGCTTTAGATGCAACAGGGCAGCAATCTACATTTGGTATGTTATCAAGTGAAGCATTTGAAGAACAAAAAGAGAGTATGCTAGCAGAGATTAAACGAATTTCAGATGATTTTAATAAACCTGAAAAACGTGATGATTTACTTAGGGCTGCTATTGAGGCAAATGATGCTGATGAAATTAAAAATTATTTTACTCATGTACATGCTCATTCTCAGGACACCACTGAACAAAATATTTGTCTTAGTGCCTATCGTAATTATTTAATTACGAAATATATTGCAGAGTGTTTAAAAGTCGGTAAGCAATTAAGCTCAGATGTACGAATGTTTGACTTTAATCAAAGCATCGGTAGTGATCTTGCTCAACGGGATCATTTTGCTAATGCTGCATCTGTTGTCAAAGCGTTAGAATCTATTCCCAATTATCCAGGGATAATAGCTGTTGAGCTACCAATCATTTCCAAAGTTGAGCATTTATCAGATAAAAAAATAGCGGTATTGTTCTTTAATGAGAGTAAGCAGGCTGAAATATTTAAAAAACTATATAAAGATATGTTTGGTGCCGACGTTCAGATTGAAATGAATACAGAAGGCTTATTTTCTATAGCGGCTAATGAAGAGCATTATTCGCGATTAAAAAAGAGTCGTTTGGTTGAATTTAAATTAGTGACCATACCTAGAGAGCTTAGCCGCGAAGCAGATCTTATTAGTGACGATGGTAGTTTGGAGGCCCTACATTTGCTTTCAAAGAGCAGGGGGTTAGGTCGGTTGGTATCAACTACACCCTTGGGTAAAGGGAGCCAACCTGATTATTATTATCTAGGTGATGCTTTAGAGGATCCTGTGCATCAAAGGTATGCGGCACCACTTAAAAATATAGGTGAGTGGACTACCGATCGCACACGCTATCAGGACCCAAGAACCGGTAAATATTATACACGAAGAATAGCATCGGGACTTGATTTAAAATACCAAGAGCCAATTATAAAACCGTCAAGTTTCGATCCTGAATTAACCGCTGATTGGACGGTTCATAAAGAAAGAGGATCTGATAAAAATTCCATCTATACAAAAAAACTTGCTTGTGCACTGATTAAGCCTTATCGAGAAGATGAGTTAAAAGATAAGGGGAAGCCATTTGAAGGATATTTGGCAACGGCACATCGTTATGAAGGCATAGGATTTTTATTCGATGTAAATTCAGTTGATCTAAAAGACGGGCGCTACCTATGGTCACAAAATATGGTTACCTGGACCAGATTTTGGCTTAGAGATACCGCGATGATGGATAAAAAAATTCTCGACCTGCTAAATGTGAAGTACGATAAAGGTCTTATAGTACGAGATCTTTCTGGGAAAGCGGTAAATGATATTGATATAGATTTATTCAAGAGCAACTTTAAAGATGATAAGTCGATTGAGAGATATTTAAGTAATATAAACAAAAGGGCAGATGATCTCGTTAAGTGTCTTAATAATTCAAACTATCGGCCTTCAGATGATAATTTGAAAGTCTTTGCTGATTTGATTAAGCGCGAAAAAGTTCAATTTCTAACCTATTGCCCCAAAGATAAGCAAAGAGAAGAGATAATTATTGCTTATGATAAGATGTTGGGGCGCGTTAATGAAGAACTGGAAAGAAAAGACAAAAAATATTCCACAACCTTAGATAATTTACAAGAGCTACTAAAAACGTCAGGTAGTGATGGTCATACGGAGTTGCTTGCTGGACTCACTAAAAGCGCATTGCGCGCATTGTATGCCTCTAAAGATGAGTTATTCGATCGCTTAAATCTTGTTTTTCATGCGATGAAAATGAAAGAAAAATACCATTATGATGTGCCTCTGGTGGTCATGTCTGTTGATAAACCGCCTTATCATTACACCGAGGAAATGATAAGGGCTGACTTATTAAAAGCATATACTGAGATAAAAGCCGCTACTTTCCCTTATGATCGGAGGCATCATCTAGTTTATGAATTGGATCAGCAAGGATCTGTAATTGTCGATGCCGCTGGTAACCCCAAGGTACAGAAAGATAAGCAAGGCAGAGAAATGTCTCAGCCTCATAATATAAAATATCAAGAAGATTTGCTGGTTAATTTATTTAAATTAGGCCTTCCAGAACTTGCAAGCATCGATGAGCTAGGTGCTGGTGCGATTGGTGGTGTTGCTATAGATCAGCAAACATTGGAAACAGCGATTTCCTCTATAACAGAAAGAATGGATTTAGTTGGTGGCATTTTGCGTGAAAAAAAATTGATGGGCAAAGTATTTGCTTCAGACTCTGTTAAAGAAAGAGAGGCATTGCTATTACGATCAGCAGCTCTTGGCCATCAGCCCATAATCGATACGCTCAAAACTAGAGTTGATTTTATCATATCAGATTCACTACTAGAAAAAGCAATTCTATTTGCAAAACAAAATCAACATCTTGAAGTGCAAGCATCTTTGGTTGATTGGCAAGCCCAAATTGCTCATGAAAAAGTAGAGATAGCAGAATCTCTAGCTAAATTGAATGGAAAAATCATGGCATATGCAACACCACAGGATATTGCAAAATATCATCATGCATTAGGCAAATTGAACGAATGTATTAAAAGGCTCGGGAACAATGAAATTGATTTGGCAAAGCGGGGTATTGCATTAAAAATGTTAGAGATCACCGATAGCATGAAGAACCAACTTTTGATTGCAACATCTACAAAAGGGCTGATTCCAATGAAGGAATTAACAGCTTCCCTGGATGCCATTACAACAATTTTCGACTCGAATTCTGCAGATATGTTGCCTTGTTTAGATCAAATAGAACGTTTAGCAACATATACCAAAACACCAGATAAAAAAACATCTCCAGCCCGCAAGCTTTCTGGTCTTCTAATTATGGCTATTGGTATTACCCTCATTGCTGCATCCGTGGCATTACTTGCTGTTTCTTTTGGTCTAAGCACGGGATTAAGTGCTGTGGGCTTTGTGATTGGTGCTAAATTAGCTATTAGCGCAGGTATAGCTCAGGGTTTGCTCTTTGGTGCTGGTGTTGGGGGAATTGGAGCCACATTAACCAGCATAGGATTATTTAAAAACTTTAATAAAAAATCAGTTAAAGAACAAAAGGTTAAGGAACAACCATCAACTACTGCCGAGACTGAATTAGACCTAAAATTTAAGGCTTTAAAAAGTGATGTGGTCGGGCTAAGCACTAAATTAAGTACAGAAAGTGATAAAACAAGTGGATCCAAAAAAAGTGGCTCAGATTAGTACTTTCCCATGATTTAAATCAAATGAGAATGATTATCGATAGCATTTGTGTTATAATGCTATTTTTTGTTAAATGAAAATTTTATATGATGATAAGTATAACTGATTTTACAGCTGGAGATAGGGTGCGGTTGCTAGATTTTGGGCAAACGGATTTGTCTTATCGGCGTAAGTTATTATCTTTAGGTCTTACGCGCGGATCTGAGATGTTGGTGGTGCGTAAGGCTCCTTTAGGTTGCCCCGTTGAAGTTTTAGTGCGTGGGACTCTGCTTGCTTTGCGTAAAGAAGAAGCTTCTAGTCTTGTCTGGGAGAGGTTATGACTCATATTATGCTCGTTGGTAATCCTAATTGTGGTAAAACCACCTTATTTAATGCCTTAACTGGAGATAATCAGCGTATTGGTAATTGGCCAGGTGTCACCGTTGAGAAAAAGACGGGCGCATTTACTATAGATCATAAAAATCTAAACCTAACCGATTTACCAGGAATTTATTCACTTACAGCGTATGCAAACGGCTCAAGTTGTGATGAGCAAATCGCTGCAAAAGCTATAGCAAATGACGATGCTGATTTAATAATAAATGTAATCGATGCTTGTAATTTAGAGCGGCATTTATATCTCTCAAGTCAGTTATTGGAGTTAGGCAAACCAATGATTGTAGCACTTTCGATGTTAGATATTGCAAAGCAGCGCGGGATATCAATTAATACAGCTGAATTGTCAAAAAAATTAAATTGTCCGGTAGTAATGATACAGGCACACCGAAATTTAGGTTTAAATGATTTAAAAACAGTGATTTCGTCAACTACATTGTTACCGGTACCGCTTAATCTACCACTAGATAATCCTATAGACGATGTGATAAGCGATATAGAAAGTCGTTTAGTATTATCAAATAATAAAAAGGGTCTAGAGCCATATATTGCTCGTCGTTTATTAGAGGGCGATACTTTATTATTAACTAACGATGAGATTAATAACTGCTTACATGAGATTAATTTAGCTAGTGATCTTGATATATTATTGGCCGATGCTCGTTATATAACCATACATAAAATTGTATCATCAGTCCAACATAAAGAATCTGATGCTAGTGATAATTTAACTGCAAAAATTGATCGTATTGTATTGCATCGGTTTTGGTCTTTACCTATTTTCTTTGCGATGATTTATTTAATGTTTTTATTTGCAATTAACTTAGGCGGCGCTTTTCAAGATTTTTTTGATTTGAGTACTGACGCTATTTTTGTAAAGGGGGCGGCAAGCTTTTTAAATTTTTGTCACTTCCCTAATTGGCTAGTTGCTTTGATAGCTAATGGTGTTGGCAAAGGAATTAATACCACGTTAACTTTTGTCCCTGTAATTGCGGCAATGTTTTTCTTTTTATCGTTATTAGAATCATCAGGATATATGGCACGTGCCGCCTTTGTTATAGATAGGGCTTTGCGCGCTTTAGGCTTGCCTGGTAAATCTTTTGTGCCATTGATTATTGGCTTTGGTTGTAATGTGCCTGCGATTATGGCCGCACGTACCCTTGATTCGGAGCAAGATAGGTTTTTAACAATACTAATGAGCCCATTTATGTCTTGTAGTGCTCGCCTTACTATTTATGCGGTATTTGTTACGGCTTTCTTCCCTCATAATGGTCAAAATATAGTTTTTTCCCTTTATTTGATTGGAATTTTAATGGCGGTAATTACAGGATTTATGCTCCGAAAAACAATTTTACGCGGGCAATCATCGCCTTATATTATGGAGTTACCGTCATATCATCGACCAACTTTTCGTCGTTTATATAAAGAAACTTCGATGCGAGTTAAATTTTTTATTTTACGTGCAGCTAAGGTAATTATTCCAGTTTCACTAATTTTAGGTAGCTTAAATGCACTGACTATCAATGGAGGCATAAGCTTTAATGATGCATCTAATGAATCTATTTTGTCTATTATAGGGCAGTGGATTACACCGATTTTCGCACCAATGGGGCTTAGTGCAGATAATTGGCCTGCGACTGTTGGTTTATTATCTGGAATGCTTGCTAAAGAGGTTGTTGTCGGCTCATTGAATACTTTATACGCGCAAATTGGGGATGTTGCACAATTATCCACTTCTGGATTCGATCTTTTAGTTTCTTTAAAGGCGGCTTTTTGGTCTATACCGCAAAATATTTTGGGGTTAGGTCATGCCTTTATAAATCCAGTTATGGCTAGTTCATCTCCTGTTGAATTATCTAAGCCTATATATGGGGTTATGTATCAGCATTTTGATGGGAAGATAGGTGCTTATTCTTATCTGCTTTTTATTTTACTTTATATTCCATGTGTATCGACATTAGCGGCAATAAAGCAAGAGTCTAGTAGTAAATTAATGTGGTTTTTCTTATCTTGGTCATTTTTAGTGGCTTATTCTTTAGCTGTTTTATTTTATCAGTTCGCGACAATTATGGCTCATCCACAGCAAACAATATCCTGGTTTTTAATTTTAAGTTTTAGTATAACTATTTTTGTATTTATCCTTCGGCGTATACCAAATAGCACAGGAGGGAAAAATGCTCTTACAACTGCTTAATTTTATTAAGCGCGAGCAGGTGGTAAGCTTAAAAGTTCTTGCGCGTGAATTTTGTATTGATGAAGAAGCATTGCAACCAATGTTGGCGATTTGGATTAAGCGCGGTTTAATCGAGCTTTGTGATGGAAAAAATGGATGTAATAGTAAATGTTTTGGGTGTAATAGTTCGTCTTTAACTTTTTATCAATTTATTGTTCGCTAAATTTGAGCTAATATTAGAATTAAGGGAAGATAACTGAGTGAAGCACTATGACTGAGTCAGTAGATGAACCAAGTGAAGATATTCTAAAATCAATGGAAGAAGCGCGCCAATTAGCTCTAAATGACGACGCAATTTCTATAACTGAAAAAATTTACCAGCTCTGCTGGAATTGGGCAAGTTTCGAATTATTTATTATTACGCCGACAATTGATGTAAAAGAACCACCATTAGTTATTCAGGCTGAACGCTTGCTTAACAGCGAGGAATTAGAATTTGTCTATCCAATTTATGATCATGGCTTTAAACTTTCTACCTCAAAAGCAGAAGATATGTTTGTTGCTGGGAAGTCGATGTGTAAGCTTAACTATACTATAGAAAAAATGATCTTTCTTTTGATCGAGCGGTTAAAGAAAGGTGGTGTTTCTGCTGAAACTGAGGTACAAATATCCTTTATGGGGCATGAATTAGCGAAACGTAAGGCGTTTGAATCGGTTATTAATTTAAATTTTAACGTTCTAGTAACTAATTTTGATCCTGGTGTTTGGGGCGAACGTTATCTGCAAAATGTAAAGGTAATTGGCGATAAAGGCTACGGTTATCCTTCAGAAACACCACGCGACAATTATCGTCAGTCGCATGGTTCTAACTCTAATTTTAAACGCTAGGGTAGCCTGGTTGCTTGCAACCAGGATTTTCAACTGAAGACATACTACTTTAGTTTTTGATGTTCTTGCTATGCTGAATAAAACCCTTTTCTTAAAAATTTTTAAAAATGATTAATATTGAGTAACTAATTAATCGATTTTACTTGATTTGATTACGTCCTTTAGACTTAGCTTCATAGAGGCGTTTATCAGCTATTTCAATCAACTCTTGATAAGTTTTACAACCCTCATTCCGCACCTAATTTTTTGAATTACTCTGTAAAAAAGAGTTGACACGGATCCCATATTTTGATCTATTACTCACTTTTGGTGGAATAAAAGTGAACGTAGCAGATTACACAACAAAATCGCTGGATCATCTCGGTCTTGTA
>CAMDMN010000056.1 GCA_945901965.1 Legionella genomosp. 1
GTGAATTTACAGCGTTATAAATTTCTATCAATTTATCGCAAGTATCATGTTTATTGAGAACTGCCTGACTTATCGCAGCGCTTGTTAGAGGATCGGAACTACATTTTAGTATGGCATCTTTTAGTTTTTGAGCGATTAATCCTCGAGTATCTGGCGAAAACGCTATGTTACTATTATGTAAGGCAGTAATTAAATGTTCGGCAGGAATGATAGTATTACTTTTACTATATTGTTGTAATACACTATTTACTATTGTATCAGTGCACAAATGATGTTTAAAAACATGTATGAGTTGTGGCAGAAGGTCTCTTTCTTTAGTTATTTTGTTTAATAATACGCCAAGATTGTTTTCATCGTTTGCTAAAATGGTTTGTTTGCCAATTAATTCACCGACTAATCTGCGAGATAGGTTAGGGTGTTTATCCACTATTAACTTGAATAGGTCTGGGTTTGAAATATTGTCTCTTGTTAGCAAGGCTTTTATAGTCGTATCCGATAGTTTGGGTGCCATTTGTACAATAGAGAACAGTGCGTTACTAGAAATTTTTTCATTTAGAAAAATTCTACATATTAGATTATTCTGGTCTGGGTGATTTTTAATTTTTGTATATAATGTTATTGCTTGATTATGGCTTAACTTTGGATGGGATGCCATCAAGCCCAAGGTTAACGTTGATTGTTTTTTTTCATTGATAAATAGATCTAAGTCTTCAGTACTTACTTTTACCATTGGGTTATTATTTGATAAAACCGCAGAGCGTAGTGTTAAATTTATTTTGCTTTGTTCAATAACGGTAATTAGTTCAGGAATTGATAACGTTTTATTGAGAGCAAAGGCGTAGAGTAGCGCATAATTATTAGTTGATGTTAGATCTATTTTATTTTCTTGTTGTAAGGTTTTCAGTAAGTTGATATCTATGTCCGATAATTGAGTCCTATCTTGATGTAATTGATCACGTGTTACCGCCGTCGTTCGACGAGCATTTATTGTACCATTTACGCTTTCTAATAACGCTAAATGCCTAAGATGTTTCTCGAATTCAGAGGAGAAAATACCAAAAGTATTTTTTATAGAAATAAAATTCTCGGCAAATGATGCCTTATTCCATGATGTAATGAGGGTATTTAGCCTTGAAGCGGCGTTTAAAATTTCGCTAATATCGTCTTTGAAATGCGGAAATTTACGTTCTATCTCTTCTGTTTTAATATTTGGATTGGCAATAATATCATTTGCAATGGCCGTATATCCGGAATAAAAATCGCGCGCTAATTTCATCTCTGTATTTGGTGTTGGTCTTAATGATAAAATACGTTGTTCAAAAAAATCTATTTTTTCAAGCGCACGTTCTTTTAACCATTTAGAATTTACCGCCTTATCATTGATAATCGTATAAAGTTCACCATTGAAATACCTAGCTTGTGTAATGAGTCTTTGATACGACTCATCATTCATAAAGTTCGCGTCTGGTGCTCCGGCTAATACACGATGTGATGTTGTGGATATCCAAGTTTTGTGGCTTGTATCAGCAGCAACGGTGCTATAAATTTCATCGCACTCCTGCTGGGTAATTAATTGGCAATATAATTTGTCAGCGTCTCGCCTAAAATATAAAGCATGGATGGGTTTTAATTCACCCTCAAAGATCGTCTTTTGAGACGCACTATTTTTAGAAAAATTGCTAGATAGTTGAAGTGTTTCATCAAAAATGGACGTACTGCATTCCTCGTTCAATGTTTGTAGCTTTAGGCTTGGTTTGCCATGCTGTAATTCAAGTTTGGTATAGAGATTTTGTACTATTCCGCATCCAAATGTTGTTGTGGTTTTTTTTGCTTCTTCAATTTGTACTTGTTTTTCTATTTGTTGCTCTTTTTGTTGCTCTTTCTTCGTTTCTTTGGAGCCACTAGCCTGGGTATTTGTTGATAACTGCTGTTCGCTGATAGTACCTGTTGTAGTTAAAATAGTTTCGAGTTTTACGTTTATTTGATTTTTTTCTTCAGCATCTATTTGACAGCCTGCGTTTATAAGCGTTGATTCCCATTTCCTTAATGTATGTTTACAAACTTCTTTTAGTATAACTCTCGTATCTCTCCATTGGCCCAAATCACCGAATTTGGCAAATAAATCGTCTACCTTGGTTTCAATAAAGGAGTCTTCAAAGTACTTAAATAATTCTTGTTTTCTCGATATATTGTTACTATCAATCTCTAAAATGCGTCTACAAAAATCATTGCGTATGACATTTTTTATTTTAGCAAGTGCTGCATAATAATTGTCATTCAGCAACTTAGATGTTTCATTAGCGCTCAAGTTTTCAACAAATGCCGAATAGTCAAAGACCTCTACCTTTTTCAGCTCCGTGGCCATTGTTACTGGCATGATGATATCCAGCGATTGGTTTTTATCGATTAAACCGCGCATTCTGAGTGAGCCTTGTAAAAAGTGATGCAGCTCCGTTTGTTGGTTTACTAAAACGATTGCATTTGCATCATCTTCTTGCTTGATATCGGTACCTACGGTATGAGCTTGGTCATAAAACGTAAATAGTTCTTCGGGTGTGCAGCTTAATTTTCTAGAGATTGTTTTTGGATCAGAGCTGCCGATGATAGTGGGTAATTTTTTTTCCTTATCATTTGTTACGGGGAAGGCGCAAAGTTGATTGTCTTCATTAAAATAAAGGATGTATTTAATTTTTAGTTTATTTTTGCTGGCGAATGTAGCTTGATTCTCAGCAATATAAGATGATAATTCCAATGCTACATCTTCGTTTTCAACGCCTTTAAACGTGGCGGATATATCAATAATTGCCCTTGTTCTTCCGCTGGTATTCGTTAACAATGCCTTAACAAAGTCTTTTGTATTTTCAAAATCAAGGCCAATAACTTGAGGTTTTTTTTCTAGGATAGCTGAAATAACATAGCCATCTGTCCCTAAAGAAGTATCCTTATTATATTGTAAGCGCTGATGAAACGTAGAGCTATTCCATGGTGTTCCCGTTATTCCTTGGCATGAATGGACAATATCTACATGGTTATAGGCATCTGAATGTAAGATGCGTTTGTCTATTTTAATATGGGTTAAAACCAACTCTTTTAGTGCAGAAAAAATAATATCTTTATGGTTTTTTAGGGCTCCATACAGTTCTTGCTGTACCCGAGGCAGGCGCACATCGATGGAGGCCAGGCTTTGACTACTAATTTTTTTAAACAAAGCCCCTGCATCAGTGTCATCTATTTCTTTATGAAAGAGTATGGCGTCAGATTTTGATTTTTCTTGCCAGGTTAATAATAATTTAATAAACAGATCTTCGGTAATTCCTGAAAGTAGCATCGACTGTATTGTGTAATTAACGGCCTCAATTTCATCGCCAAAACTTGAGCCATATTTAGGTGCTTTGTTGGAGCGATAAGGTATGGCAATGGCTCGTTCCTCTGGTCTCATCGATGATATAAATGATTCCCCATAGTTAACTAAATGGTCTCGATTAATGGTGGTAGAAAGAAATTGCGAAATTTCTGCTTTGTAGAAGCTTACTATTTCTTTTTCACCTGGTGTTAAAAGGTTAATAAATAGTGGCATAGACGAGCCTTGATTTAGCAAATAGTCTTTAAGGTGGATTATTTCGCCCGATGTGTTCAAATGTTTTTCTATTATGTGTTTTATGGGACTCGTTTCGCTGTACATGAGGGAGGTAGCTATTTTTTCAGTTACCTCCTTATGTTGGTTGGGGCTTAATTTTATTTTTCCTTCTAATATATCGATAAAACTAATGTTAATGTTACTGTCTACCCCAGATAACGTGAATTCTTGTTCATAAATAAATGCATAAAGGGAAACAGACGCCTGTGCAATATCAATAGTAAGATTAGAGGGTTGACCTAGGGTGTAATTTAATTTATTTTTTAGATCCAGCCCTTCGTGGGCTTCATCAATGATAAGTTCCCCACGTTCTTTCAGGAGTTTAATTAATTGATCAAGGATGGGTAATGATGTTTCATAGCCTTCTAAACCTTGAGGGTTATGCAATAGTTCAAAATATTTCAGTTCCAATGATTGTAAGGACTCTCCAGTTGTTACCATGTAGTCTTTATTTTGTATAGAAAAAAGGATGTTGTTATATAGCTTTTTTAACGCGGCAGGTGAGCAGTCAGACGTCCTATCAAAGTTGAAAATAAAGGCTTCTTGGTTAAATAGCTCCAGGGAGGTGGCGCGAAGATCAGCATAATTGGTTTGTAATAAGGCGCGAGGAACTTCGATAATAACTAGGTTTGAGCCATCGGCTTTATTCTGTGCAAGGGTTGGTAGAATAACTTTTGATTTACCCCCTCCCATGATAACTTTTTCCACACTTTCATAAAAGCCCTGATCTTTGGTTCGCGTTAGTAATTTGTTAAGGGTCGCAACTTGCGTTTCCCTTAATAACATAGAATTATACATTTGAAAGGCAGAAAGCTCCGTGTCTATGGCCGCATCAAGTCGGTTTTGGGCTAATAATTCTTGCGCGAGTTGAAGTTTTAGACCATCGCATTCATTTGTATTCGTGGTCGCGATGAGTTTAGTTACTAATTCAAGGCTTCTTGTTGTTTGTTGATATGCCGTTTTTTTAGATACGTATTCAATTAATAAGGTGTGAAGATGGTCAATTTCTGCGTCAGAAAGGCTTGTTACTTGACCATACGTATGCCTATCGTTTTGAAAATACAAGCCTAGCAGTCTGTTTAACGTGATTTCAGGAGAAACATCCGCTTTCATGGCAATCTGTTGAGTTAAGGTCAGTTTAGATGTAGCTAAGCTTAATATGCTGACCTCTAAAGCTGACAACTCGTTAGTTAATGTTCCTTTATAAATTTTAAGATTGGTTTTTAGAGATGTATTGTCTTTATTATCACTAAAGGATTTAATTGCAGCATCCTTTAAGCGCTTTAGTTTTTCAAATGACTTGTTGCCTTCAGTAAATTCTTCACTTGAAAAAAATGTTCCACGTTGAGCCGTTGTATCAGTTGTTGTCGCCGCCGCATCTTGTGTTTGAGATTCTAATAAAGATTTGCTCAGCCGTAGGTGACTAAGGCTAAACCATTGCTGAAATAAGTGAGATACTAGTTTGCTGGTCCCAGTTGATACTTTAACTCGGTCTGGTTTAGGCGCTGTTAATTTTGATTGAATATCACTAGGAGACAAATTATCAGCTGCTATTATTTTCGTGGTCATTATCTCTAAAGGTTTGAATGCATATGAATTTGCTAATTCTAGGATGGTTTCTTTAAACCACAGCTTAGACGCCTTAAATTTTCTTGCGTTATAAGCAAAAGACTTTGGAACGTTAGCATCTTCCCAATTTTTCTGTTTTTCAGAGTAAAGTGCTTTAGCCTTCAGGCAAAAATTCATATTGGTGGGATTTTCTGCAATTCGATACAATATCGTAGCTAGCAAATAACTTATTGATTTTTCTCGTAATAGGGGTGATTTATTATAGGCCTCTATCGTTCTTTTACTAAATGCTCTAATCGATTCATAATCAGGGTGGTCTTCAGATTCAGCGATTTTTACGTAAGTTGTAAAAAATCTTAAAACATCGCTATCCGATATTTCATCATCAAGAGCACCCATTGCTAAAATAAGCTCCGTGCTCTCGGATATAGGCTTATCAAAAAAAGTATCGAGTGTTAAGCTTTCTAAATTAGTGTCGGAAAATAATTGTGTTGTTGCATCTTTCGGAAAATGAATATCTTGAGCAGGAAGGGTTACTTTAACAACTCCTGTGGTATAAAGGCTTACATTTGATATTTTAAGGATGATGGATTCTAAGTGCTTTATTTTCTTTTCTACCTTGGCATCTTTGGTTGGCATTCTTTTTAAATTATTAAGTGCTTGGTTTAAGATACCTATGTAGAGCTTATGGTGCTCTATGGCTATAGCTGGTGGGAGGCTATCGTTCCCGTAACTTAGGAGGATCCATTGTTCCTTGGTAGTTAATGCATATTGGATAAGCGCCTCATCGGCCTCCCTAAATTGTAAAAGCCTGGTATAACGATTATGTATTTGTTTTTGTAGTTCAGAACCTTTAAAGAATGTTTTCAATGAGCTACGGTGATGGTTTTCTACTAAATCATTTTGTGTTTTGGGATTAGCAATTTCCGAGTCTAATGACAAAGCGTTAGCATCTAATCTAGCGACCAAGGATAAGGCTTTAAGTTGACATGACACAACTTCAGGCGTGTCTTCAATGCTTGTTTTAGATGTATAAGCGGCGTCTTTGCCAATAGAGTCAACATCAAAAGGCAGTGCTTTTGTTATCCATTGTATGTATTTAAGCTCAGTAAATTTGCCTGTTATGCCACCAAATTTTTTATCACATAATTCAAGCATGCTCCATGCTTTTTCTGGTTGGTGCGCTCCTAAATATAGGTATGCTAAGTATAAGGCTTCTTCACTATTTTCCGGAGCAGGCTGGCCTGCGATGATTTTTATCATGTAGCTTTCTTTGGATTGTGTTCTTTCCCAGTTTAATAGGTGTCGAGCATTTTTTTTAATATCAGCGATTTTATCAGCGATATCGTCTTTTATATCTATTATAAAATGTTTGTAGGCGCTATTGCGATGTCTGCCTTTTCCTACTGTAAATTGACCAATAGGCAAGATGGCCATTTCTTCTGACGCATCATTAATAAGTAACAGTTGAGGGATGCCTTTTTCAATGGTTGTTGTGGTTGAGGTTTTAAGCCTAAACGTTTCTCCATTATAAATACAGGTTAGCTCATCGCTACCAGATTCTTTATTGAAGGTTAAATTGAAGGTTAAACCGTAGCGTTTTAATTCAATTTGATAGCTAGACGTTCTAGGATCATAATACACATCGATATATTTTTCATTTTCAAAGACAGTAAAAGGCAAGGTTAAACGTGAGGTTTCTTGAACACATAAAATTCTTCCGCTATCAACTTCAGCAAGGGTCGCTTTACCACTAACATCATGGGTCCCCTTTATAATAAGTTTATCGTCTTTGACGAGCCCGACCGATTGCGGTAATGCAGTTCCGCATTCTATTAATCTAAGGGTACCATGGTCAGCTATTGTGGCTGATAGTTGTAGGCCATCTTCAATATCGTCCGAAAGCTTTAATTCACGAGCATCTATAGCGTTATTTGCGAAAACTTTAAACCATTTGTCTGAGGGAAATCCTTCTAGTCCTCGAATATAGGCATGAGGATCTTGAAGCCTAATTTCTAGCTCACCTTTTTTTACTGTTTTAACGGGAGGGTCATCCGATGAATAATAACAAAAGGTTTCATTATCTAGACCAAATCTTTTTATGATAGGATGGTTTTTTAGTTCATCTTTCATAGCAACCAAAGCCAAGCCATCGTTATAAATCATAGCGGTAACAACATTGACATGAAATGTTTCATTGCCTGACGTAAATATAAAATAGGGGAAGTCGGTTTTTACACTGTAATTTGTAAGCTCCATACCAAAGCGTGTAAATACAACATTCAGCGATCGAATGATGTCTTCATCACTGATTTTTTTCTCTTCCATAGCATCGATGATGTATTTTTGTGCAGCACTTGCTTGGTATAGGTTTTCTTGGTCTAGGTTTTCATTTTGTCTGGGGTATATATTTAACGCAAATAGGGCCTCTAAATCGTCAGCTAAGAACTTGGATGCCTCCTCAGGATACAGTTTTTTTAATTCTTTAGCATAAAATATGCGGTATTTTAATAAACTGGATTTAAGATTTTTGTCAGGGGACGCGTTAATTAGCTTTGTTATTTCAGTGTAATGTGAACGTAATTTTTCTTTATATTTTTCACCATCGATACGAGCGGCGTATTGGTATACTAAAAAATTTAATCGAATAAAAAACAAACTGTTTTTTGTTGGAGTATCTCCATCATTAAATACTCTGAGACCATCCGCTACAAATGTATCAAACTGGCGTAGAAATCTGTCGCTATTGGTTGAAATCTCTTGGTGCAATAACCCTGGTTCAAACAGATGTGCTTCCACGTATGTTTGATTGTTGACATTGGTTAATAAGAGAAGATTTTTGGAAAAATACTCGATGGTTAAGGGTACTTGCACTGCAGGAGCTAGCCTTAACAATTGTAATTCACGTAATAATGGGTCCTTTACTTGAGTGATCACTTGGCTATCATAGTTATTCTGCAAGGACAATGCTAAAGCAGTCGCATAAGAGGAATCTAATTGAGTATATCGTTTGCACAGACTGGTTAAGCTCTTGCATTGCTTTATATAGTCGCTTTTTTCCTTTTCACGAAATAAAACCCTATCATCTTCACTCTCAAGGTCATAATACCAATATTTTCTTGGTTCGGACGGGCTTTCGCTCTGATTTGAGAAAAATAGCTTGAAGGTATCTATTGACTCAAATTCTTGATGAAATCGCTTTAATGCTTCTTTGGTTGTCGTTTTGGCTAGCAGCTCACAAGCATTAATCCCCATCCGGATTTCGTCATAATAATTATTTTTTTTAAATTCATCAATATGGTGAATTAATCCATACATTGCATGGATATTATTTTTTTCTAATAAATCTAGAAAAGAAGCGGGGTTGCTGGGCTTCTCAGGACAACACGAGATATCTAGATGTGAACATGTCAACCAGTATATCTTATACAATTCTAATGCTTTTTTATACAATTCTAACTCTTTTTTCTTGTGAAATTCAAATAACTCTTTTCCTATAGCAGTTAGATCGGCGTTAGATTGGACAGAATTTTTAAACATTTCAAATTCATAATAAACCTCACGGTTTAATTCACTCTGAACGTCTGTTAGGTCTAGTTTACTTACTAAAGCACATAATTGAACAAAATTTTTATCTACAATCGGGTTCATTGACGCTAGAAAATACCCGGTTAGTCGTTTTTTAATCGGAGAAAAAGAGGATAAAATTTCTGTTAAGAATTTTTTATGCTCTTCAGGTTGGCGTTTAAATGCCGGAAGACCTGAAAAAACATGGGCACTCAGGGCCATGCAATGAAGGCTTATATGGTGCTCTATTACCGCTGTATCCCCGGTTAGCATACCAAGGGATTGACCTTCTTTTGCATAAAGATTTTTGGCTGTAACGTCTACTTTACGCATTAATTTGAAAAAAGTTTGTGCTCTTTCATCCGTGTTAATAGCTGCATAGGGATCCTCTAACGGCCCGATAATATCTTTTGGCAATGTTAGTTCGGAAAAGACCAATAATTCTAGCCTTTTTTTCGCTTCTTCGTATTGACCTGATTCTATTAAATTATCGATTTCACTAATAATAGCGGTTAGATTTTCTATGACGGCTTCACCATGAGAAAGGCTTGTTGGGGGCTGCGTTGCAGGTGGGGCTTTCCGTTTTCGACCTATGTAGGTTTTTGTTTGTGTTGGTTCCGCATGGTTTTTTAATAAAAATATATTTGATTGCGCAGGCATTGACTTTAAAGCGTCTATTGGGGTGGGTTCATCTGGGGTTTTATTAATAGTAATTTTATCTAATTCTAATAAGTAACCATTTAAGCGCTCTAATTCGCTCATTCTGTATGTCTCATCAAATACATAGCTCGCATCATGAGAAAGTCGATTAAGTAAACGAAGATTGCTTTTTATGCCCCTTACAATCAACCCCTTTGTTTTCGGACTTAAAAAAGTTCCCTCGGTTTTTAGGGTTGCTATATAGTTATCTAACGCATAAACCTTAAAACCATAAATAAAACGAACATAGTCATCTTTATCAGTAAAATGGCTTTTTAGTAATTCATGAAGTACGGATTGGGTACATGTTCCTGATAGTTGTCCTATGGTAAAGTTAGATAGTTCTTGAGGCGTTGGTGGCGTATTTGCTCGCAATTTCGCACCAGCTAATGCGAGTTTAGCAATAATGTCGTTATATAATTGCTGGGCATTTGTTACCATTTGACCTACAGGTAACTTTCCAAGGTTAACATCCATTAGTTTTTTTATAATATATGTAAAATTTTTTACAAAATCATTTTTTTTTAAATCGTCTTGTTTAATTTCATAAATCATCACAGGGTCATATTTACCCCAATGTTCCCTATGTAACTCCAGCCCACTGCCTGAATTATAAATTTTTATTATTAAGTCACCATCTTTATTTTTTTGTAATTCATACACCATAGCGTGTCCTGGATCACCAGAATAACCGCCAGGTAATAATATAAATTCGTCTTCTTTTAGAGATGA
>CAMDMN010000057.1 GCA_945901965.1 Legionella genomosp. 1
CCAACTGATCCAAATATTCACCTCTTGGATCATCAGTTAAACAAAGTAACCAAGAGCCAGCAACGCGCAGCTGTCTTGATAAAATTAACGCCTCTTTAGGCCCAGGGCTCCTAGTCCCCTGCTCCCAATTTCCAATCCTCGTAGCACCTAACCCCGTCCTCGCAGCTAAAACCTTAATCGTCAACGCATTGGCCTTCCTAGCCTGAGTAATTCTACTCCCGATCATTTTTTTTAGGTTCATTTAAGTTCATCCAGTATCAGTCTTGAAAACCCCATTGACTCTATAAACAGGCATTTTACAATGAGACATCAAGAACACATATCGTGTTCTTGATTGATATTAACTGAAATCATTTGATAGTGCAAACACTACTATTCACTACTATTCAGTCAATGAAATGGATGATGAAAATGAGTTTTTTATTTATTAACACACAAGAACTATCTGCATTAATGGGATTGCCTCACATACAGCAATCAGCTTATTTGCTAGGAATTCGCCCTTATATGGATCGTAAAACTTTTATCGTTGGTATTAAGCGACGTATTAGTTATCAATCTCTGTCAGAAGCTCTTTATATTGAACCTCACCAAGGATTTAAATCATCAGGTAGCCCTAGTCGGCCTCAACTTCGTAGGGTAATTAGTGGGCTTGAGCGGGCTGGTATTGTTGCGATTCAATCTTCTGATAAAAATCTAATTTTAAAGTGCCTTTTAGCTAATGCGGATAATTCTATCCAAAATAAACCCGTCACAAACCCGGCACCTCAACCCGACACAAACCAGTCCTCAAAAAAAGATTATAAATCAACTAATTACAGCAATAAAACTCAAAAACCCGACATAGGGCAAACAGCAAAACCCGGCACACCTCATAACTCAGAAGATCTTTATGTGTGTGTGTATACCCAATTCGAAAAATTTTGGGAAATTTACCCCAACAAAATTGGAAAGCAAGGCGCATTTGAAGAATTTAAAAAACTACAGCCATCAGATGCACTTTTAACAGAAATCAGAATCGCCATAAATAAACAAACTAATGCAACAGATCTACTACAGAGCCAAGGACACTGGATCCCTAAATGGAAATTTCCAGCCAATTGGTTAATGCAGCATTGCTGGAAAGACGAAATCTTAATGCCTCAATCAATGGAGACTAAACATGAAGCCAATACAAGACATTATGCAGAAAAACCATCTATCGATAGTTTCTGGGATGCCTGCAAAGCTGGAGCCAAAACCCCATCAGGAAACCATGTCATCCGAGGTAAAGCATGATGAAAAAAGCATCGAGATTATTGACAGGATATTTCTTAGGTTCGCAGCAATATACGGCAACATCTGGCGAAATGTTTACAAGAGCCATGAGTTTTTGGCATTTACAAAACAAGAATGGTTGGATGGCTTGGCAGGCTACGACGAAATTTTGCTTTACCGAGCACTTAATATCAGCAGGGAAAATCATAAATTTCCGCCAACTTTGCCTGAATTTATTGAATGCTGTAAGCACCTTAAAAAAAAAATGCATTTTTCAAAAAAGAATATTTTGAGCCTGCAACACCTGAGGTTAGTGAAATGAATCTTAGAAAAATGAGAGCAATTTTAAATATGAAACAACCTTAACTGGAGAACACAATGTTGGTATTAACGCGTCGGGTGGATGAAGAAATTTACATTGATAAAGGGAGAATAATAATTAAAGTTCTTCGCAAACGAAATGGTGCTGTTGCTTTTGGTATTACTGCTCCTACAAATGTAGATGTTGAGCGCAAAGAAATTTTCTTTAGAAAACTAGAAAACCCCATGGTTAAAAATAACGACCAGAAAATTAATATTGCCGCTAAAGTGATTGCAGAGGTATTGCTATGAAACTATTTAAAGCAATTGTAATTTGCTTGACTATTAGTAGCAGCCTTGCAGAAGCTGCCAACGTCACACAAACCAATCGCTATGCCACGGTTGCAAATAAACCGCTTGCAGCTCAAATAAATCCTTTGCTCACAGTGCAGCAAATGCATTTTCCACAGCAGGTAGTAAGTGTGGGCGATGCCATAAGATATTGGATGCAATATTCAGGCTACAAAATGGCTAATGACGCGCAATTACCATCTACTTTCAAAAATCTTATGGGTCAACCTTTACCACAAGTTCAACGCAATCTAGGTCCTTTAACAATAAAAGATGGGCTTAAAGTTCTGGCGGGGATTGATGTATTCACTCTTATTCAAAATCCCTTAACTCGCACAATAACTTTTAGATTCTCACCTGTAAGAGGACATTCATCATGAAAAAATTAACTCTTCCTCATTGGAAAAATTATTTAATATTCCCTGATCGCCTTTTTTTATCGCTCTCCATCCTTGGCTTTGCTGCAACTAGTGGGGTGCTATTTGCTATAACTGAAAAGCATGAAGGCCATTCAACCAAACTCTTAACAGAGTTAAATTCTTTACAAAAAAACATGGCTAGCTTACAAAAAACTGTAAATAAACCATTACCTCAAATTGATTTAAACTCTACAAATAAGGAAATTCTAAAAGTATCGCAACAATTAGAACTTATACGCACTAAAAACTTATCTCATTTCGATGAGTCGCTTAATAAGACCGAAACAAAATTAACTTATGAGCTAGAAGCTATTAAACAATTAGTTAGCCATTTGGATAGCAAACAACAACCTATCAAATTCCTAACACCGAAAGATCTTCCTTTTAAAGTAGTAAGCCTCGATAGCATTCAACACATTCCAGTTGCAAGTATTGCTTATGATTTTAAAACAATACCGCTAGAAAAAGATGATTCTCTTAGCGGCTGGCGTGTCATCAGTCTCGATTATGGCAAGCAGCAAATTGAGTTTGAAAACTCCCAAAAAGAGCATGTTTTATTAACTCATGAACATATTGGTTGATAGGAAATAATTGTGAATAAATCACTGATGATAATTTTAATGATTGCTGCAAGCTCCGTAAGCCATGCGAGCCTTCATATTCCTGGCTTAAAAACGCAAGAGTTAAGCTCTCTAGCTACTTCTGATAAAACACTTGCCCAAGCAGGATTATCTATCAATGAAAATGATATTACGAAAGATCAAGATCTCAATAAACTGAAACTTAATGAAGAGCAATTACACGAAGCATCAGTTTGGGAACTAACCGTTGATGAAGAAAAACGCTATGTTCAACTCATGCAAAATCGAAGCGGGCTTTATTACAAAGGACTGCGCCAAACCCCTATTGATATTCTAGGGATTAATGCAAGGGATGAAAATGAGCGCAATCATTTTGCCGAACTTGCAGCTAGCCAAGAAGCCCAAAAAGTTGCTAAAAATATTGCATGGAATAATGCATTTTATAAAGCTTATAACCAATTATTTAAAGATGTGCCAGTAGTTGGCGATTTTGATCCAAGTCCTTATGCACCTAATAACTATATGCCAATTTCATTAAAGACTAATGACAACCTATATTGGTTTATTAAACCTACGCATGCCGTAAAGACAGTATTACTACCATTAATTGAAGCGATTCAAGCAACACCTAATACAAAACTTCACCTAATGTTAATAGGTGCTAATGATTTAGAAATTCAACAATGGGCAAATCTCAATCAAATCCCGCATGATTTAGTGCTTCAAGGCCAAATTACTATTAATCATGGCGAACTATCTTTTGATGCTCTAAAAGATAATAAAAAATCAACTCCACTATTACTATTAGCCAGAGATGGCAAATCTAATATTGTTGATTTGGGGAGATTTTAATTTGAAAAAATCTGCCTCAAGCCAAGTCAAAAGAACTTCAGCTTTTAAAAGAATGTTACTTACCATAGCGGTTTTAACCTTACTCGGCTGGTTGATTTTATTAGCCTAGCTTTCTTACCTATGGCTAATCCAAGATTTTGAATCAGCATTTAAATTTGTTCAAAATTTATCATCAAATCATTTAGCTTATATGACCAAATCTCCGGTTTTATATGAATCAAACTCCCTACTTTTAAATGATGTTCAACACGATGGCTTTTTATTAATAACTCTAATTCGCGCTGCAAGTTACATCATGCTTACCAAATTTGTGATGTTGATATCTGCAATACCATTATTTGTTCTAGCGATTATGGCGGGACTAATTGATGGCTTAAACCAACGTGCCATTCGTGCTGCTTGCTTAGGCCGTGAATCTACTTACGTCTTTCACAAATCAGTACCACTTGCTCGAAACATTATGTGCTTTGTTTTAGGCATTTGGTTATGTGTACCGATGATGCTACCACCCTCCCCTATTTTTGTAGGCTTGGCGTTAATGCTCGGGTTTGTCATGCGTGTTAGCGCTAGTCGATTTAAAAAATATTTATAAGGAGATAGGCATGAAAAAAATAATGATTGCAGTTTGTTTATACATAATAACCTTTGTTACCTATGCCACTGATGATGAGCTTAATACCACTTTGGTAAGAGTCATTAATCAAATTAATGCCATTTTGCCACTCCTAGATGAAGCCCAAACTGAAATTGAACCTAATGCTCGCATTCAATTACATATTGATGCCTTTGAAGGTACTGACGGCCAACAACACGCGGGCGTTCGTGATGATTTAAAAAGTATTCGTAATGCCTTGATTGACTACATCAATAAACCTGCGATTGAGCCTAAAACCGTTAAGCCACTCGAATTTGATTTTGTTAAGGATTAAAGATGAGCGCATCCATTGCCACTGATTTTACTCGCGCCTTTTATGAAGCTGGCGGACATTCAGCTCTGCAATATTCTGATCTTATACGCTTTATTGCAGTCATGTTTGTGATCTTAGGCTCGATGTGGTCAATCCATCATTTTTTAAGTTCGGAAGCTAAAGAATCGGATGGTTTTATGGTGCGTCTTGGTTCAAGAGCTGTGCGCCTGGCTATTGCTTTAACACTTTTTATTCTTTTTTTAACCACCTAAGGAAATACCATGCAAAAAATCAAGACCATTACCAAGCGTGCTGTTGCAACTCTTACAGCTATTACCTATGCACCATTTACCTTAGCAGCCAGCGATTGGTTTCCTAAGGTTCCAGCAGCCGATGATATGAGTGCTGGTGGTAAATCTGCTATGACTGTGACTTCTAATTACGTCAAACAAGGAATGTCGCTCATTCTATTTATTGTATCGGTTGGAATGTTTGTGAAATTTATTGCAACAGTCTCTCATGGCATTGAAGAAGCTAAGAGAAGTGAGAATGGCTCGCTTGCAGTATTTGGCACATTTACTGTTATGGCAATTGTCTATCTTGCGATAAGCATTGCCACTGGTTATTTAGGCTACACCATCGTCACTAAATTTCAAATCTAGGAATAATTAATGAAAGCTCCATCCAGTCGTCATTTATCTCACGATTTTCCTGCTTATAAGGGACTTACTTTACGTGAGCTCTTTATTATTGTTGTTACAACCTCAGTAAGCACCTGTGGTCTTTTTATTATTGTGGGATTGATGACGGGCTGGACGGTGGCATTAGCCTGCATTGGCTTTCTTTTAGGATTTATTATAGCCATTAGTTTTCTCCCCAAACCGATTGCACGGTTTAAAGCTGGCAAACCTCATGGCTATCTTACCAAGGCTTTAACCTTAAAACTTGTAGAGTTTCGTTTAAAAAAATCACCTTATATAAATTACAAAGGTCGATGGCTTAGAACCAAACGTATTGGAGTCCAAGATGTTTGATTATTGGAAAAAAATTGATGCGTTAAACCAAGTTAATCGGATGCTGCTTGCCGTGCTCATGATTTTATTGCTAGTGATTGGCGGACTATTTATCACATTGATGTCAGCACCAAAACATATGGAATTTTGGCTTGCTCCTAATCTTGCAGCCAACGGTGGCTTGATGAAATCAGGTGATGTTCCTGATGAATATGTGCATGGTTTTGTAAGTACTTTATTGCCTACGCTAAACACTTGGTCAAAATCAGGAGTCGCTGAATTTAATCAAAATCTACAAGGATTTTATTATTACTTTACCCCTCGTCATCAACGATTAATGCAAAAGACATTAGCAGCATATCAAGATGCACAACTATTTAATCGCATCCAAATCGCAAGCCTCTATCGTTTTATGGAGCCTGCTGATATTCAGCGCATTGGTAAAGATGCTTGGGATGTGCATGTAGCCCTTCGCATAACCCAACGTTTAAACGATGAAAGCCCCATGGTAATTGCCGATAAGGTGGTTGATTACCACGTTAGAGTTGTAAAAGTTACCACCTCAAAATTACATAACCCATTTCAATTAGCCCTAGATGGTTACACCAAACCAGAAGTGCTTCTGCACGATTTATTAAGCGAAGAAGGAGAGCATCATGACAATTAAAAAAATCTTATGTTTTAGTTTGGTTTTGTGCATGAAGCTAAGCTTTGCGGGCTCTGTTGAGCATGTGGTTTGGGATAAAGCACCTATTCGCATTAAACTACCCCTCAATCAAGAGCGTCTTATTAAGTTTCCAATGGCTATATCTATCATTGACTCTGAATTAGATGAAAGTGCTGGGATATTAAAGATTCAAGATACCCTTTATTTTAATGCTCATGCAGCCTTTAGTAACAAACGATTAGTAGTACAATTAATGCCGCAAGGGGAAGCAATTGTTTTAAGTATATCTGCTAATGAAAAAGTAAGTGATACAACACCTATTGAAGTTCTTATGGCAGAAAATAATGATGATGCTCAATCTTCACCTTCAACTATAAAATCATCTGATATAAATGCTGTAACTCTCACGCGTTTTGCAATTCAATCCTTATATTCACCAGAGCGCCTATTAGTAACACCAGCTGAAGTTTCACGCACACCTATGCAAACTCACCGCAATATTACTTTAATTTATGGTGCAAGCATTACCGCCAAACCACTACTATCTTGGCATGCTGATAATTTATATGTAACTGCGGTTGAATTAAAAAATGAGCTTAATAAAGAGGTAACTATTGATCCAAGACAAATTCTTGGCGATTGGCAAACTGCGACTTTTTATCCTACCAATACTTTAAAGGCTCGTCACAATAAAGAAACCACAACTCTGTTTCTCACATCAAACCGCCCATTTGGTGAAGCACTAACTAATAGCCGGGAGTTTGTAAGATGAAAAAGAATTTAAGTATAAAAATATTATCAGCTCTGGTTGTTGGCGTAGTTATCATTATTTTAATTAATCAAAGCCATCATGACAGCACAAATAATGATAATCAAAGTGATCCTAATAACATTAATGCAGCGATTGCGAGTCAATTTAATGACAATATTCGTGATGTTTCAGCGCGTCTTTTAGAAACCCAAACCAAGCTTGAAGCACTTGAAAAGCAAAATGAAGCTCGTCAAGAAAATACACCTAAAATTACAATTCCTACTGAAATTACTAATGCAATTGAGGAGTTAAAACAAGAATTAAGTGGTATTAAAGAAAAGCGCGAGCATGAAGAATACCCTATCGATGGCTCAGCACCTCTAAATCAGAAACACATATTAGATATTGATGCCATATTGATGAAAAAGACTCAATCGCCTCAAGAAAAAAATTACTGGGATAGTTTAAAAAAGCATCTTCCTATAACAAAGCCTAAAGTCAAAGCTAAAGAGATAGATAATGCCAAATCAATCCCATATTACACGATACCAGCTGGTGCTGATTTAACAAAAACCACCTTATTATCAGCCCTCATTGGCGAAGTTCCCAATGAAGGTAAATTAATGCAACCATTATTCCCTTTTACCGCCATCATCAGTCGCGGCGATTTAATGGCATCAAATGGCGTGCCGTTACCTCCTGATATTTCTGGAATGAAAATTAATGGTTATGCCATAGGTGTAGGTTCTTTTTTAGATAATATTTCCTGCGTCAGAGCGTATGTAACTTCAGCCTTATTTACTTTCCAAGATGGACACTTTGTTACGGTTGGTAATGAGGAAATGAAAAATACTACCGATTTAGTCAATAACGAATCTTTAGGATATTTAACCACCGCCTATGGAAATCCTTGCATTCACGGACAATATCATACAAATGCTCCGCGCGTATTAGCAGCTATGCTTGCAGCTGGTGGCGTACAAGGCATAGGAAATACCTTATCTCAATGGCAAATGTCATCAACTGCAAATAACAATGGAATAACGCAATCCCCTACTGGTTCCCTTGGCAAATTTGTATTAGGTGGCGCTGTCGCTGAAGGTTCAGTCAAAGGTGCTGACTGGCTTGAAAAGCGCATTCAGGGTAGCTTCGATATGGTGTTTGTGCCTGCAAGTATTGCAACTTGTCATGGCAGAAACTGCCACTACCGCCCCAATCAATTGTCATTACATATAACCAAAACCATCAACCTTGATAAAGAACCTAACGGGAGAGTCTTAGATTATGGCCATCTACAATCGCACATCTTTGATACTAGCTTGCGCTAGCATGATTATGTTAAACGCCTGCACATCACGCGTTACTCAAATGGGTAGTCAAGAAGAATCAGGACTTACAGTGAGTCAAATTTATCACCAAAGTCTAGAGGATTCAGCTAGAAGCTGGACTGCTCCTCATTATCAGATGAAACCTATTGATTATGATGGTTACACGCGCACAGCTGCTAATGAAACCAAAGCATTATTTAAACCCTTAGATAATCCAGCCATCCCAATCTATGTCTATCCACACGTAGCATTAATTGGAGATGAGCAGCTTTTAAAACCTGGATATACAACAGCATTTTTTCTCTATAAACAAAACCAGTTTGCACTAGCTAGTGAGCATTATTAAATGGCGATTATTAAAAAAATGACAGATTGGTTAGTAGGTGAAGCCTCAACTGCTCCTATAAAAACAAAAGATATTGAAAAAGGTTATCGCAAGATTGATAAATCATTACCAGATCATTTGGCTTTCGTTGATTTTTGCGATGAAAAGAATATTTTTCTACTTAATGATGGAGTAAGTGTTGGCAGTGGCTTTGAATTAGGCTCAATTGCGGCAGAAGCTGCATCACCAGATCATCTACAACAAGTCTTTGAAAAAATTCGTGATACTTTTGCTCATGTAGTTCCCATGCATCAGGAAGATCCCTGGATCATGCAAATGTATGTTCAAGATGAATATTCGCTTAATACCGCCTTACAGCATATAGAAAAATCAATTGAACCACATATTTTAAACAATGAATTTACTAAAGACTATTTAGCGCGTTTAAGTGATTTATTTAGCAAAATGACGCGCCCAGAAGGATTATTTTTAGATCCCAAAACTGGTATGCCATTTCGTGGAAGAATTCGCCGTGTTCGTGCTTTATTTTATCGACGCTACTCTAATCTAAAAACAACACGTAACGATGCAATCATCGAACATGAAGAAGTCATGATGAATATCGCTGATAAATTACAATCTCCAGGTCTTACCTTAAAACGACTAACTGGTAGCTCATATTATCATTGGTGGGTGAATTGGTTTAATCCACGACCAGAACTTACTGAAGGAGATTCATCTAAATTATTACAACAATTTCCTTATCCAAAAACTAAAAAACCTGCAGGATTTACCTTGGCGCAAAATATATTTTTTACGCCTCCAGAAACTGATGATAAAGGCTTTGTATTTGATGGATTGAAGCATCGAGTGCTTTATGTCGATGGCTTAAAAGAAGCACCTGAGATTGGTTTGATTTCTCGCGAAAAACCACAAGCTAATCCTAAACATCGTTATGCACTATTAGATAAATTACCAGAAGGTAGCATTTATACCATTCAAGTAACCTTTGCGAGCGATGAAACACTTGATGCTCATTTAATGCGTATTGAAAAAGGGATTATTGGCACAAGCCTTAAACCCACTGAAGTACGTGAAGATATTAAAGTAGCCAGAGATGAGCTATCTATTGGTAATCGTTTATTTTGGGTTAATCAAGCTATCTATTATCGCGGTGCTGATGAGTCAGCACTTATGCAAATAGAAAAGGAGTTACAAAATCTTTTTATCGATGCCAAGATGCCCTTGATAGCTTCAAAATTTGATTGCCATCCAATCAATAGCTATTTAAACGCTCTACCCTTTAATTTTGTGCCAAGCTTTGCAAAAAAGCATCTTTGCTTTGACCGCCTGATGTATGCCTCAGAAATAGCAGCTCTTTTACCTATTTATGGCCGCAATCAAGGCGCAAAGCACTTGCCTT
>CAMDMN010000058.1 GCA_945901965.1 Legionella genomosp. 1
ATCGTCATGGTGGGCACGCTATCGCTTTGCCCACCCTACAATTCTTTTTTCATTTAACACCTTTTGATGTTAACTCTTATATAACTCCCTAGTCTTAATTACCTTACCATCTAAAGCATGATCAATTGCTATTCTCATTATACGTTTAGCCACATTAAACACTAAAGGATCATCTAATCTATCTTCAGCTAACGCTCTAATATAAGCTCCTTTTATCCCATCATTAGCTCTAATAAAGCCAACTCCTGCGATAAAATGATAATAATTATCATCCATAATAATATTATAACTATGCGCATCATGAGTTAAAGAGATCTGATAACCAATATCTTTTAACAATGCCCATTCAAAACGCCGTAAAATTGCCTCAATTGCAAAACGATCATTTGCATTCATAAGCAATTGTAGCGCATTAGTGTATGCCATATAGAGATCTGGATGTGGATCTTGTGGTTGCAAAGCAAGAGATATCAATTCATTAACATATAAACCTGCAAAAAGATTTTGCCCGGTAAGAAAAATAGGAGAAGAGGCTAACTCATAAAGGCGCGCAAAATAAAAATCTTTGCGCTCATCTATAGATAGCCATAATGGAATAAAAGCTTGCAACAACGCCTGTTTTTTAGGCGTTCGCCCACCTTTACATAAACAATTGACCAAACCATAATCTTTAGTAAAAAATATTACCCGCGCACTAGTCTCACCAGACCAGTATTTGCGAATAACCCATGAAGAACCGGCGTCAAATATCATACCCAAACTGCTTTAGTAATCGTTCATCATCAGACCAACCCGACTTCACTTTACAGAAACATTGTAAGAATACTTTCTTCCCTAATAATTTCTCCATATCAATCCGAGCTCCAGTTGCCATTTCTTTAAGCTTCTGTCCTTTATCACCAATAACCATGCGCTTATGGTTTTCTTTATCGACAAGAATCAAAGCATGAATCTTTATAACTTTTTCTTCATCTTTATATGACTCAATCTCAACCGTAGTTAAATAAGGAAGCTCCTGACCACAAAGCCTAAAGATTTTTTCACGTAATAATTCTGCACATAGAAATTTAGTAGAACGATTAGTAAACTCATCTTCACCAAATAAATGTGGGCCTTCTGGTAATGTAGTTTTCAATTTGGATTTTAAAACATCAACTTGAAAACCTGTTTTGGCAGATAATGGAATAATAGCTGTAAAATCATGCCGCTCACGCATTGATTCAATCCAAGGTAATAATTTATCTTTATCTGAAATTTTATCTACTTTATTAACCACCAAAAATGTAGGAACTGATACATTTTTAAGTATAGATAATACATACTCATCTTCTTCCTTCCAGTGGGTACCATCAACCAAAAAAACTACAGCATCAACATCACGCACAACAGAAATGGCAGTTTTATTCATCATTCTATTCATAGCTTTCTTTGAACCCTGATGAATCCCTGGCGTATCAACATAAACAAATTGATAATTTTCTTCCGTAGAGATACCTAGAATACTATGCCTCGTTGTTTGAGGTTTCTTCGATGTTATAGATAATTTTTGTTGCAAAATATTATTAAGTAAAGTTGACTTACCAACATTAGGCCTTCCAACCAAAGCAATATAACCACAATATGTCGTCATGAACGATAAACCCTTTGTTTATTTTTGAATCATCTTATCAGTTACGACTTTAATTGTCATCTATAGTTATTTAAGTAAAATACAATTAAATATGAACAGCTAAGGATTCACCTTGAAAAATGGATTTTCTTTAATCGAATTATTATTTGTTATCGCTATTATAAGTATAATTTCACTTATAGCCTATCCAAGTTTTAACGATTATATTATTCGCGCCCACCGTAGTGATGGGCAAACAGCTTTATTAGACTTAAGCCTTCGCATGGAAAATTATTACGCAAAAAATAATAGCTATAAGCATGCGTCCATTGGCCAAGGTGATGGCCATGATGTCTTATCAAATAATATCTCACCTGAAGGTTTTTATATTTTATCAATTACCAATGCAACTGATTCATCTTATGATTTAAAAGCAACTCCTATTAAATCCCAAGCAAAAGGCGACGTTCTTTGCCAATCACTTACTTTCTCAAACACCGGCAATAAAAATATTACAACAGGACCACTAGGCAAACCAAGGGGTACAAACTTAGAATGTTGGTAGCCTAGAAACAAATACAAACAACATGGGCATTGAATAATCAAAAATATGGTATATAATTAACGTATGTAATTATTTAATATTGTGGGGCTAACTAATGGATAAAAAAGATATCGTTAATGTAGATGGTAAATTTTATCTTTTACCTGAAGGTGAAGATTTACAATCTTTTAAATTAAAGAGCCAAGAAGATCAAGATGCCGCTGAAGTTGTAAAGACCGATTCAGGGTATTTGCCTGCGCAAGGATTAGATGATGGTGGCCGCAATATAGCTAAAAATAATTTACATAAAACACATCAACCAGATGGAAATGAGGCGAGAAAAGATGCGAATGAAGCGTCTTTTGTTGGCGCAGTAAGAGCTATGGCAGATAGACAAGCGGCGAATCAAGCTCAAGAACAACAATCAACCAACACTAGTAGAAACTCTGGAGGCGACCCTAGTAGCAGCGCTGGAAGCAACCCTAGCAGCAACTCTAGTAATAGCACTGGCGCGTCAGTAGCAAAAATGCCGCTACCATCTGTATCTATCTCTAGCTCTAAGTCTAAAAGCGCTGTTGGAAGCAAATCACCAAAAGGAGCGACTCAATCTAGACCAGGGAATATTGCTAGAAGTGCAATGTTACGAAATAATAAGCCAATTGCACTTTCACAAGAACAAATTGATGCGCTTAACAAAAATACAGTAAACGCCCCCAATAACATTAGAGGGAATGTCAATAAAATAACAGTAGGTAGAGGTATAACTCCACAACAACTTAGAATGCTCGGTAGAACAGGCTGGTTACCTCCATCCATAGCTGAATTAGCATTAAATAATCCAGAACTACAAAACCAAGAACAGCCAAATCAACAACAGGAACACCAGGAACAACAGGAACAACAGGAACACCAGGAACAACAGGAACACCAGGAAGAATTACATCCTCTTCCTGAACCAAAAAAAGATGGTCCTATAGCTGGAAGTAAAGAAGAAAATGATTATAACTCACCTGAGCCACCCATAAAACCATAAAAAAAATAAATTTTTTAACAGGGTTCTACGCGCCCTTATTAGTTTTTAAAGGTATAGTTCCTTGAAATTAAAATAGGAAAAGGCCCTTCTTTTCCTAAATAAGGGCTGCAAAAAATTTTAAATCTTAAATAATGTTGGGCCTATATATCGAGCCCACTTTAAAAATCACTAAACTCTTGCCAATTTGCTCGAAGTCTTCTAACATTGAAATAAATTGAAGCCAACTTGTGAAAACTCATTATGATGATTAATAAAATTATTAAAAATCAAACCATAATTATTACATTGGATGTTGATGCTCATTTGTTTACTAAGTTACAAAAAATTTCTAATCTTGGATTTTCCGTAATAGAAATTAATTGCGTTGATCCTATAATCTTAAAAAAATCTTTATCTATGTTTCCTAATCTATGTATCGGTGCTGGAAATATTATTAATGTGCAACAATTAGAAGACTGCTACCAAGCAGGCGTTAGTTTTGTAACAAGCCCTGGTTTTTTACCTGAAATTGCGCAAACTGCTAGCATTTATTCAATAAATTACTTACCAGGCATAGCCACCATATCTGAAGCTATGCATGCTTTGGCATTTGGATGCACCGAAGTAAAACCTTTTCCTGCAAATTTAACTTTTTGTACCCTTTTAAATAAATACCTACCAAACCTCCACCAATTCCCAGCTGAAATTGAATGGGAAGAAGTTGAGCATTTTCTAAATTTACCATCAGTTGCAGCGGTTAGTATTATCAACCCAGAAATAAAACAACTACAAGCATTAAGTCCGGCGGTATGCACATAATAATAAAAATGCGCCAATACATATTGAGCTATCGGCCACATTAAAAATTGGCCAATGATAGCTTTTATAATATACATCAATAAAATCAATAACAAATCCAACAAAAGCTCTGTCGATTAAATTACCTATAGCACCACCTAAAATTAAACTTAAAGCCCAAAGCTGCAATTTCATAGTATTAATGGTTCGTATTATCATGATAATTAATACAACCGTCATAAACGTACTAAACCCCGCAAAAAGCCAACGATGCCAACTACCAGCATCATGCAAAAAACTAAATGCCGCTCCTGAATTATAAGCTAGAGTTAAATTTAACATAGGCATAAGTCTAATGGGCTCATAAGGAAGTAAAGCTATAGAAGCCCAATATTTAGATAACTGGTCTATTAGAATTATGAAAATAGATAATAAAAACCAAGGCCATTTTTTCATGCCATTAGCCTTTTCTCATCATGCCCACTAATATTACCTACACATCGTTGACATAACTCTTCATGATCCTTATTACAACCCACATCTTCACAACGATGCCAACAACGAGCACATTTTGGATGTACACTTGCATCTACAGCAATTGCTAGCCCAAGCTCTTCATTATAAATACAATCATCTGTACGCTCAGTCATTGGTCGCAAGTTAGCTTTAGAAGTAATCAAAATAAAGCGTAATTCGTTACCAAATCTTTCCAATAGCGCATTTGTATCAGATCTAACATAAAGTGTTACCTCAGCACCTAGAGCTGAACCTATAACTCCCGCTTGTCGCTTAGATTCTAATGCTTTATTAACTTCATCACGAATAAGATAGATTTGTTCCCAATCTTTCATCGCAACATTAGCTATTTTAGGCCAGGCTTGATACCAATGCTGTATAAATATCGATTCACCATTATAATCAGGTAAAGTCTGCCAAATTTCTTCTGCGGTAAAGGATAAAATAGGAGCTAACCATCGAGTAAGCGCATGTATTATATGATACATAGCGGTTTGACATGAACGCCTAGCGGTACTATTTACTGATGTTGTATATTGTCTATCTTTTATAATATCAAGATAAAAACTACCTAAATCAACTGCACAAAAATTATGTATTTTTTGATAAATAACATGGAATTGATAGTTATCATAGGCTGAAATTATATCTTCTTGAAGTTCCTGGCATTTTTTTATCGCAAAACGATCTAACTCTATTAATTTATCAGCAGCAACCGCATCTTTTTGTGGATCAAAATCAAATAAATTTGCCAATAGAAACCTCGCCGTATTACGAATACGACGATATGCGTCAGAGTTTCTTTTAATAATTTCAGTCGAAATTGATACTTCATTGCGATAATCAGTTGAAGATACCCATAAACGCAAAATATCAGCGCCATGTTCTTTGATTAATTTATCAAGCTCAACATAGTTTCCTTTTGATTTAGATAATTTCTTACCTTCAGCATCAACCGTATAACCATGAGTAAGTACTGTTTTATATGGAGGAACACCATACATAGCCACAGATGTAGTTAATGACGAATTAAACCATCCACGATGCTGATCTGAACCTTCAAAATAAACATCAGCAGGAAATCCTAAGGCATCCCCATGATTTAATACGCAATAATGAGAAACTCCTGAGTCAAACCATACATCTAAAGTATCGTTAATTTTATCATACGATAATGCATCATCACCTAATAATTCAGCAGGATCTAAGTCAAACCAGGCATCAATTCCTTTGTTTTCAATTTTTTTTGCGACAATTTCCATTAAGGCGACGGTATTAGGATGTAATTCTCGAGTATGTTTATGTACAAATAATGGTAGAGGAGTTCCCCATGAACGTTGTCGTGACACACACCAATCAGGCCTACTTTCAACCATATTATTTATCCGCGCTTTACCCCAATCAGGCACCCAATTAACACTTGGAATTTGTTCCATTAATTGACCACGTAAATTTAGTTTATCCATAGAAATAAACCACTGTGGTGTTGCTCGAAAAATTATTGGTGTTTTATGGCGCCAACAATGAGGATAGCTATGCTGCATAATTTCATCATGTAATAAGGTTTTATGCTGTCGTAAGACCTCAATAACTTTATCATTAGATTTCAATACTGGTAATCCTGCAAATAATGGCACATCTTCTGCGTAACAGCCATTTGCAAGCACTGGGTTAATTAATGGTAAGTTGTATGCCTTCCCTACTAGATAGTCATCAGGACCATGCGCAGGAGCCGTATGAACACAACCTGTTCCAGACTCAGTTGTTACATGATTACCTAAAATAATAGGGACTTGTCGATCATAAAACGGATGTTGTAATAATTGATTTTCAAGCTTATTACCTTTTATTTTGCCACAGTTAGTAAAATCTGTAATTTCATAACGTGACATGACTGCTTCAATTAAATCAAAAGCTATTACAAAATAGATATCATTAGAATCAATTAATGCATAATCAATCTCAGGATGCAATGAAACCGCTTCATTTGCTGGAAGTGTCCACGGTGTTGTTGTCCAAATTGGAACAATAACTGGTTTTATAGGCAAAGATTTTTCAAATTGAGCTAATATAGCCTTATTATCAATAGCTAAAAATGCAACGTCAATTGATGGAGAGTTTTTATCTTCATAATCTACTTCAGCCTCAGCAAGAGCTGAGCCGCAATCTACACACCAGTGCACCGGCTTAAATCCCTGTTGCAAATGACCATTTTCTACTATCTTTGCCAAGGCACGAACAATATTTGCCTCATAATTAAAATTCATGGTTACATAAGGATTTTGCCAATCACCAAAAACACCCAAACGTTGAAATTCATCACGCTGGATATCAATTTGACTAGCTGCATATTCACGACATTTTGCCCTAAATTCGCTATGATTTAATTTATGTCCAGCCTTTCCTACTTTCTTTTCAACATTTAATTCTATAGGTAAACCATGGCAATCCCAGCCAGGAACAAAAGGCGCGTCAAATCCACTAAGGGTTTTTGATTTTATAATAATATCTTTAAGAATTTTATTAAGCGCATGCCCACAATGAAGATGACCATTAGCATATGGAGGGCCATCATGCAAAATAAAACGTTTACAGCCATCTCGCGATACCCTTATTTTTTCATACAACCCTTCTGTTACCCAATCATTAAGCATTTTAGGCTCACGCTGAGCTAAGCTCGCCTTCATTGGGAAAGTTGTAGCTGGCAAATTTAATGTATCTTTATATTCAGTCATATTTTATTCTCGATGTTGACTTGTAAACCAATTTTTTGCATTAATAATATCAGATTTTATCTGTGCTATAAGAAGATCAACTGATTCAAATTTAATTTCATCACGTAATTTATACATAAATGTTATATTTAATCTTTCACCATAAAGTGAAATATCAACATCAAATAAATGAACTTCTAGCACAAATTTAGAGCCATCAATAGTTGGTCGACAACCTATATTTGCAACGCCTAAAAAAACAGATTTATCACGTAATTGTATACGCACACAGTATACACCTTTTAATGGTAAAATTTTGCGATTAAGGTTTAAATTTGCGGTTTTAATTCCCCAGAGTCGGCCTCTACCATCTCCATGCACAACTATTCCTGAGATACTATAAGGCCTACCTAATAAGAGCTCTGCTTCGCCTAATTTACCTAACTTGAGCAAAGATCTAATTGCAGTAGAGCTAACTCGTTGATTATCAATAAAATAATCAGGGAAACTTTCTACTGTTGAAGATAATTGACGACCCAACTCATAAAGCAAGTTAGCATCACCAAGGCGACCATGCCCAAAACGAAAATCTTGGCCAATTAGTAAATATTTAGCTTTAAGTAAAGAGAAAACGATCTCATTCGCAAATTGTGATGCAGTCATTGATGCTAAATAATTGTCAAATTTAAGACAACAAACAAAATCAACACCACAATGCTTTAACCATATAATTTTCTCACGAAAACTATCTAAGCGAGCAGGTGCCATTTCATTTTTAAAAAATTCACTAGGCTGAGGTTCAAAAAGTAACACTACCATAGGCAATTGTAATGTTTTTGCTTGTGTACTAAGTTTCTTAAGCAAAGCTTGATGCCCAAGATGAACGCCATCAAAATTGCCTATAGTTGCCACAGTATTAGTATCAAGCTTAGCGATCTGTTTTATACCACGTAATAATTTCATATTGATCTATAAGCATAAACAAAAAAGCTAATTATACTGATTAAACATAAATTCTCAATCAGCAAACATAGTCAATCGTAGCAAACGTAGCCTTGATGCAGCGTAGCGTAATCAAGGTTTTATTGCTTTGCAAAATATTATGTCCACCAACTTACCCAAATATTTTTCGCTTATTGCTATTTAATATGGCATTAAAAACCTTGATTACGCTATGCTGCATCCATATCGTTCCCCACAAGTTAATTTTATCTTGGCAAGTGAGCGGAATCCGAGCCACGACCGTTAGGAAGTGGAGATCTTAAGAACCACACTCCCTAACGGTCGTGGCTCGGATTCCTCCAGACAATGCAGCAAACGTAGCCTTGATGCAGCGTAGCGTAATCAAGGTTTTATTGCTACACTTGCTAAGAAACTGCAGATCTTACGATTAGCACATCACAATTAGCGCCATGTAAAATAGCGTTAGCAGTTGATCCAAGCAATAATGCCAAACCATGTTTTCCATGGCTGCCAGTTACAATTAAATCTACATTCTTTTCTTGAGCTACTCTTAAAACTTCATTTTTAGTAGATCCAAACTCAATTAAACAATGTTTTGCGTCGACACCTAATTTTTTAGCGATCGCAGATAACTCTTTTTCTGCCTGTTCACGAATAGAAACTTCTACTTCGGCAAAGCCTGCGAATCCTGGATAAGCATATGCAGGGATAGGTTCAACTACATGAACAAGAATAAGTTCAGCTTTATTTTCATCAGCAATTTTTTTTGCTTTATGAGCCGCACTAATACCTACTTCATCAAAATCCGTTGCAAACAATACTTTTTTGTACATTTTATACTCCTGTCGATGTCATTTACTGGTAGTTATAAAAGACTAGCAGAAATATAGAATCTATAGAATAGCGTTTCTAAAAGATTTTGAAAAATTTTATTTATATTTAATTACATAATCAATTGCAATTAAATTCTCTAGTGTTATCTTATAAGTTATAAGTTGTATTTTTTTATGTAGATGTAACTGATAGAGTAATGCTCTATCCCGCGGCCAGACTGCAATGCGGATGAGTTTAATAGCAGTTACAATTATTATAAATTTTATGCCTTTTGACCTCATTTTAAGGGGATCTTTTGACATCATATGACTTGATTGGAACAATTGCATCACTGCTATCTACTTTACTTTTTTTGCGTTTAGATATTAAAGCGTGGGCCGTAGGTTTGGTTGCGTCTTGTTTTAACAGCTGGTTATATTGGCAAAAAGGCATTTATGCAGATATGTGTCTTGAATCATTTTATTTTATATCTATTTGTTATGGCTGGTACACGTGGTCAAAATATAAAAATATTAATGATGATAATGGTAATACATCCATAAAAAAACTCTCTATTAATCAATGGTTTTATTTAAGTTTAGCAATAGCCGCCCTTTTTTGTCTGATTTTCACCTTATTAACACCATTTTCACATTCATCAGTTGTTAAATATGAAGCACTTACTGCCGCACTTTGTATTGCAGCACAGTGGCTTATGTGTCGTAAAGTAATTTCGACTTGGATCATATGGATCCTTGCAGATTTAATCTATGCGGCAATGTACTTACACAAAGGCCTGCCTGTTCATACGATAGTAATGCTTATATATACTGGAATGGCGATAATTGGTTATTTTGAATGGCTTAAAGTGCAGCCAAAACAATTACTCAGCCACCAAGAAAAAAGTTAATTAATTTAAGTCATTGATGAGCTCTGTTTGTAATTTGTAGCCTGGTTGCTTGCAACCGGGATTTACATGGTTTTAAAACCCTGGTTGCTGCTAACCAGTCTACGTAACTTCGCCGCATTAATCCACGAAAAGACTTACGAAGCACGTCATCCCGAGTACAACGAGGGATCTCCTGAATTGTATTACGTACCAATTTCGGAGATCCCGCGTTGTACTCGGGATGACGGTTCTACTTGGTATG
>CAMDMN010000059.1 GCA_945901965.1 Legionella genomosp. 1
GATCTCCTGAATGTTGCACAATTTTCTGCAAAGGGAGATCCCTCGTTGCACTCGGGATGACGTGCCTGGTACTCGGGATGACGTACCTGAGACGTGCTTGGCACTCGGAATGAAGTACCTCGGAATTTACGATCAAATTAAAAAATTATTGTCTAATAAGATGGGTACGTCTTTCGTGCATAGTCTCGATGCTATTTACTACTGACTGGTAACAAATTTCATACATAATAGGGATATTATCAAGCGGCATGCCCTTATGAATTGCGTAGGCAATAAAAAAACTATCTTGCCATATTTTTTCATTCTTCTTATGTTTAGCCTTTACCCATAAAGCAATCAGCAGAAAGTGAAATAACCAACGCTCACGATGAACTTCAAGCTCTTCTGCAAATACATCCTTAATAGCCTCATCAAATTTACAAACTTTTACCCCATCAACAAAAGTACAACGATGATTAACTAATTTATCAATATGTGGATTTTCTATAAACCATGATTCTGTAAATTGCTTAGATTTAGGCCATAATTTAGAGCGCTTAAATGACATCTGCATACTATCTTCAGTAAAAGGACTAATTTGCACACCAAGCTGTTCAATTAAATATTCAACATCAATTTTTTCAGGAATCCATTGCAGGCCTAACTCTTCTTGCATCTCTAATAAATGTAAATCTGGCATATTTCCTTGCTCAATAGTTAATGCCAAAAAATGATTAGTAATCATCATTAAATATGGTAAATCAACTACGCGTAAAGTAACGCTATCATCAAAAGCCTCATCATAATAACGTGCAATATCACGCGCGGAAATTGAAGGTGTTATCCACGCATCTTTAATGCCTAGCTCTTGCTTAAATAATAAACCACAAAGCCTATGTTTTCGATTTTTCCTAGTGTGAATAAAAACCCCTTGAGCACCACTGCCATCAATTTCACTTGCTTTAATCTTGATAGTCTTAGGAGTTAGCTCATCATTAAATACCACTCCTTTTTTTCGTTGGATCTTAATCCAACGATTAAATTGGTCATGATAATAAGGAGGATACCAATTTCTAATGGTTTTCAAACGTGATAAGGAATCTGAACTTAAGGTAATGCTATCGATCAATTGATCATGCATCGCAACAACAACATCACGAACCTCTGCTAATGGATGCAGCAAAGTAAGAATAGCTATATCTTGACCCTCATCGATACTATATAAATCAATTACTAAATCAGTAAAGAAATCAGCAGGCATCGCATAACTTTGCGCAAAAAAGTTCTCGGCAATATCAAATATTGAAAGATCTGATAACTCATGAATTAAATCTCTAATAGAATCTAAATGTGAGATTTCTTCTTCAGACGTTAAATCATCATCTTCTGTCGCAAGATCAAGATAAGCTGATTTTAATTCCGGCGATAATTCAACATGGACTTCATAAAATGCATTTAAGATGGGCAACCAGAAACTTAAAGAATGTTTTTTAGACGCAATAGCGCGAGCCAACTCGGCCATAAGCTTATCTAAATTTTTACTAGCTAATTTATTTAAAGCCTCAGATGCAACTTGCAACTGAGCTACACAAACATCAAGTGCGAAAATTAAAGAAGAATAATATGCTCGATCATCATCTACATGATTTTCATCAATCGCATCAATTAATAAAACCAAATCTAGAGCTAACTCAGGTTCATGTAAAAAATGAGTATAATACTCAGGAGTTGGATCCTCATTTTTCATAAAGATAAGCTTAAGCTCTTCTAGAATTTCAGTTAAATTATAATTAGACTTCATACTTGTTTTGGTACCGGTCTTGGATTTCCTTGATCATCGATTGCAACAAAAACAAATACGCCTTCTGTCACACAATATTTTTCACCTGTTGCTAACATTTCAGTCCACGCCTCAACGGCTATTGTCATAGATGTTTTACCTAATTTTACTAATTCAACATGACAACTAACCACATCACCAACATGAACTGGACGAAGAAAAGTCATTGAATTAATAGCAACGGTTGCCGTTCGCCCCCGAGAAATCTTTTTAGCCAAAACGCCCGCAGCTAAGTCCATTTGCGAAACAAGCCAACCACCAAAAATATCACCATTAGGATTTGTATCTCCTGGCATTGCTAAAGTTTGGATAGTAATTTCGCTATTATTAGATAGTGCCATAATTTATGACCCGCTTTTTAATTTTAATAAAGCATCGGCCATAGAAGTATTAATTATTACCTTTGGCTTTTGCACAGGAACAGGAGCTGCCTTTTTAGGTTTAATATTTTTATTAGGCAAATTGGCCTTATTTACAACCTTTGGCTTTTCTTGCTTACGCAAAATTAAAGCCGCTTTATCTTCATCAAGGATCATAGATAAAGCAATGCGACGACGTTCAACATCTATCTCAACTACTCGTACTTTGACGACTTCGCCTGCCTTAACAATTGTTCGAGGATCACTAATAAAACGATTAGTCATTGCTGAGATATGAACCAAACCATCTTGATGCACACCAATATCAACAAAAGCACCAAAATTAGCAACATTAGATATAACACCCTCTAAGATCATGCCTTCTTTTAGATCCTTAATATCTTCTATGCCTTCTTTAAAATTAACTGTTTTAAATTCAGGGCGTGGATCTCGTCCAGGCTTTTCTAATTCTTGTAAAATATCTTTAACAGTCGGCAATCCATAGCTTTCATCAGTATAATCAGCAGCATTTACGCTATTAAGTAATTCATGATTTCCTAAAATTTTACGAATATCGACTTTCTTATCAGCAATAATTTTTTCAACCAAGGAATATGATTCTGGATGCACACCTGAGCTATCCAAAGGATTAGCGCCATCCATAATACGTAAAAATCCTGCTGCCTGTTGAAAAGCCTTTTCTCCCATCCGCGGGACAGATTTTAAATGATCTCTATCCTTGAAAGATCCATGTTCATCACGATATTGCACTAAATTTTTAGCAAGTAACTCATTTAACCCAGATACATAAGTTAATAAAGCAACTGAAGCTGTATTAATATCAACGCCAACAGCATTAACACAATCCTCTACCACACCTTGCAAACAGCGCACCAAACGCGCTTGATTAACATCATGCTGATATTGACCAACACCAATGGCTTTAGGCTCAATCTTTACAAGTTCAGCTAGTGGATCTTGTAACCTTCTAGCAATCGAAACCGCCCCACGAATTGAAACATCTAAGTCAGGAAATTCATTAGATGCTAATAAAGACGCCGAATAAACCGAAGCTCCAGCTTCACTCACGATTACTTTGGTTAAATGTAAATCAGGATACATCTTAATTAAATCTTGGACTAAACGCTCTGTTTCACGTGAACCCGTGCCATTGCCAATACTTATAATATCAACTTGATACTTTGCCGCAAATTTTGCCAAAGATGCGATACCAGGATGCCATTCATTTTGCGGAGCAAAGGGAAATATTGTCGTATAATCAAGTAACTTACCGCTAACATCAACCACCGCTACTTTAACTCCCGTACGAATACCTGGATCTAAGCCCATAGTAACTTTAGGTCCTGCTGGAGCTGCTAATAATAAATCCCGCAAATTACATGCAAAAACATGTATTGCTTCTTCATCAGCTAATTCACGTAAGCGATTAAGTAACTCAAGAGTAAGTTTAGTAAATAGTTTAAGCTTCCATGTCATCCTTATAGTTTCTATTAAAAAGCTATCAGGAGAGAATTTATCTTTTTTAATTTTAAAGTGAGCCGCTATGCGCTCTTCGCCAAAACTAAGATCATCAGGTAAAGTAAGAGCTACCTGCAATACTCCCTCACGCCGACCACGAAAAAGAGCTAATGCGCGATGGGAAGGTATTTTAGAGATAGCTTCCTCATAGCTAAGATAATCTTTATATTTATTAGACTTATCCTGCTTATTTTTAACCCCAGTAGATTTAATAACTCCATGTTGCCATAGATATTGGCGCAATTCATTTAATAAATTAGCATCCTCAGAAAAGCGTTCCATAAGAATTTGCTTAGCGCCTTCAAGAGCTAGCTCGACGTTTTCTATCCCATTAGTTGCATTAATAAATTGCACCGCATATTCATTAGGAATGATAGTAGGATCGCCTAATAAAGCTAAAGCTAATGGCTCGAGTCCCGCTTCGATAGCAAGCATTGCTTTAGTATGTCTTTTAGGACGGTAAGGTAAATATAAATCCTCAAGGCGAGTTTTTGTATCAGCAGCTAATATCGCTTTTTTAAGATCTTCTGTTAATTTATCTTGCTCGGTGATTTGTTGCAAAACAACATTACGTCGATCATTTAATTCTCTTAAATAATGCAACCGCTCAACAAGGCCTCGCAACTTGATATCATCAAGACCGTCGGTTGCTTCTTTTCGATAACGCGCAATAAATGGCACAGTTGCGCCATCATCTAGTAAACGAATAGCCGTTTCGACCTGAGAAACCTTAATCTTTAATTCCTCTGCTATCTTTGTCGCTATCGCTAAAATCTCTACTGTCATTCACATCCTCGTAAAACAAAATAAAAAACGAAAGTATTATACCGCCAATTGTATACAATTGGCGAATAGTTCTAAAATTTACCTACTCAACCGTTACTGACTTTGCCAAATTACGTGGCTGATCAACATCTGTGCCTTTAGCTACAGCTACATGATAAGCTAATAATTGTAATGGAATAGTATAAATTATTGGTGCTATCCAATGCCCACAGCTAGGAACTTTAATTAAACGCGCTCCATTTTCATGCCAAACTTCTGAATCATCTACAAATACAAAAAGCTTACCATTTCTTGCACTTACTTCATGCAAATTAGATTTTAATTTATCTAATAACTCATCATTAGGAGCGATTGCCACAACTGGCATGTTTTCATCTACTAATGCTAAAGGCCCATGCTTTAATTCTCCAGCAGGATATGCTTCGGCATGAATGTATGAAATTTCTTTAAGCTTTAGAGCGCCTTCCAAAGCCACAGGATATTGTACGCCTCGACCTAAGAATAAAGCATGTTCTTTATTCACAAATACTTGAGCTAAAGAAGCAATTTCATCATTTATTTTAAGCACACGCTCACAATTTGCAGGTAATTGCTTTAATTGCAGCAAGACTTCCTCACCACGATCATCATGGCAAAGAGCGGCACTTAGCATTAAAAAAGCTGCAAGTTGAGTCGTAAATGCCTTGGTTGAAGCCACGCCAATTTCAACACCTGCACGCGTTAAAAAGGCAAAATCAGACTCTCGCACCAAGCTACTAGTTGCATTATTACAAATTACAAAACTAGCCAAATAATTTAATGTTTTAGCTTTATAAAGTGCAGCCAGTGTATCAGCTGTTTCCCCTGATTGTGATACTGTAATAAATAAAGTTTTATCAGATACAACTACATCACGGTAACGATATTCACTAGCTATTTCTACTTGTGTTGGTATTTTAGTTAATGATTCCAGCCAGTATTTAGCTATCATGCCCGCATGATAACTTGTCCCACAAGCAACGATATGGATATTTCTAACTTCAGCAAAAATACTGTCTGCTTTCTCGCCAAAACTTGCTCGCAATACTTCAAGACTTGCAGTACGCCCTTCCAGAGTATCAGCCAAAACTTTTGACTGCTCAAAAATTTCTTTTAACATAAAATGACGATAAGGTCCTTTACTAACCGCATGACAATCATCAGTTAATGGTTGTCTTTTTCTTGTCACTAATTTATTTAGCGAATCATAAATCTCAACTTTATCTTTAGTAAGCCTTGCCGAATCACCTTCCTCAAGATAAATTACTTCTTGTGCAAATGAGCGAAGTGCTAAAGAATCCGATGCGATAAAGATCTCATCAATCCCAATGCCTATAACAAGTGGGCTGCCTTTACGAATCGCTACTAATTCGCCTTTATTTTCAAGATGAATTACCCCTAAAGAAAAAGCGCCGTCCATTTGTGCAGCTGTTGCCTGCACAGCTTGTAATAATGATTTTTGCTGTTGATAATGATAATGAATAAGATGAACAGCCACTTCACTATCAGTCTCTGAAGTAAATTGATAACCAAGCTCTCGCAAGTAAGAACGAAGATCATCGTGATTTTCAATAATCCCATTATGCACAACAGCAACCTCACCATTAGATAGATGAGGATGAGCATTTTTTTCACATGGTTTACCATGTGTTGCCCAACGTGTATGAGCAATACCAGTATGACCTACAATTGCAGTCTCAGACATGGCATCTGCCAAAGCTTGTACTTTTCCCTGGATTCTAAGCCGTTTTAAACGTGAATTTTCATCAATAACAGCTAATCCTGCTGAATCATACCCCCGATATTCAAGACGGCGTAATCCTTCCAATAGAATTTTACTAATATCACGGTGTGAAACAGCACCCATTATCCCGCACATATAAACTCCTTTACGGATTATAATTTTGAAGAGTTAGATAGTATGACTAAGTCTTCGTTATATTTACTTTTGATTATAGTCTAACTTAAATTTTATTATATTGAAGTATAAGCTTACTTGATGATAAAAAAAATAACTCACACGATTCTCAACTTTCATGGTGGGCACGTCGCTTATGCTCCTTTGCCCACCCTACAAATCCTAACCTGAAGTAGGGTGGGCAAAGCGATAGCGTGCCCACCATGAAAGTTAAAAATCGCGTTAACTCCATTAACCATGTTTTTTCAAAATCCGTGAGCGATCGCGCTGCCAATCGCGCTCCTTAATCGTATCGCGCTTATCATGAGTTTTTTTACCCTTTGCTAAGGCAACTCTTAACTTGATAAAATTCTTTTTCCAATAAAAAGAAATAGGAATTAAAGTATAACCTTGGCGCTCGACCAATCCTATCAATTGATTTAATTCTCGCCGACTCAAAAGTAATTTACGTGTACGAGAGGGATCAGGAGACATATGAGTAGAAGCTGTCTGCAATGGTTGAATTTGCGCACCTAATAACCAAGCCTCGCCATGTTTTATAATAACATGAGCATCCGATATATTAATTTTACCCGCCCTAAGGCTTTTTATTTCCCAACCTTGAAGCACTAAGCCTGCATCATATTCATTTTCAATAAAATATTCAAAATGTGCTTTTTTATTAAACACAATAGTGCTGCTATCTTGTTTAGCCTTGGACATAAAACACCCATAGTTATTTTATAATAATTTAAGTAAATCCCCAGTTACGTAAGGTACGTAAGGTACGTCATCCCGAGTGCAACGAGGGATCTCCATCTACAAAACATTGTGCAACATTCAGGAAATCCTTCGCGCAAAAAAACACGCACCCTGGATAACGTCCCTTGGGAGTTACTAATTTTATTTATTATACCGTAAATTAAGATCAATTAACTAATACCCCTTGACTGAGGACGCTGCCATGAGCACAATGATTATAATTTATTGATAGGATGACTTAATGGACTACACTAGTAAAAATAATAAATTATTTGTGCTTGATACTAATATTTTCATGCATGATCCTACGGCTATATATCGTTTTCAAGAACATGATATTTATTTGCCCATGGTCGTTTTAGAAGAATTAGACAATCATAAAATGGGATTATCTGAAGTGGCGCGTAACGTACGGCAAACCAACCGTATGTTAGTAGAGCTCATGAGCAACTCAAGCCATGAACAAATTGTTAAAGGTTTACCAATCCCCAACTTTAATAGCAAAGAAAAATTAAAATCCAGTGGCCATATATTTTTTCAAACGGCTGAATTCGAACAATTACTTCCCGCTTCACTTCCAGGTCATAAAGTTGATAACTCTTTACTAGCTACCGCCCTTGGATTAAAGAAAAGAAACACAGAACAACAAGTAATTATCGTCTCTAAAGATATTAATTTAAGAATTAAAGCAGGCATCCTTGGGATTCAAGCTGAAGATTATTATAATGACAAAGTATTAGATGATGTAAGTTTATTACACGGTGGCATGCATATTCTTGATAATAATTTCTGGGATACACATTCAAAAGACGTAGAATCCTGGCAACAAAGCGGTAATACATTTTACCGGATAAAAGGCCCTTTAACATCTCAATGGAACCCTAATGACTGCCTGAGCACTGAAGATAATGAATTTCAAGCTATGGTAAGACAAATTGATGAAGACAGTACTGTCGTGCAAATAGCACGTGATTATACGCAATCTAAAAATTCTGTATGGGGAATTAATGCTAAAAATCGTGAGCAAAATTTTGCCCTAAATTTATTATTAGATCCAGAAATTGATTTTGTAACTTTACAAGGCTCAGCAGGAACTGGTAAAACTTTGCTAACCATAGCCGCGGGGCTTACTCAAGTTTTAGATCAAAACCGATATACAGAAATTATTATGACGCGTGTAACGATTCCTGTTGGTGAGGATATTGGCTTCTTACCAGGTACTGAAGAAGAAAAAATGACTCCTTGGATGGGTGCCTTAATGGATAATCTTGAGGTTTTACATGGAACCCAAGAAGGCGGAAGCTTCGGGCGCGGTGCGACTCATGATTTACTACAAAATAAAATTAAAATAAGATCGCTTAATTATATGCGCGGGCGCACTTTTTTAAACCGCTTTATTATTATTGATGAGGCTCAAAACCTTACCTCTAAGCAAATAAAGACTTTAGTAACGCGAGCAGGCCCTGGATCAAAAATTATTTGTTTAGGCGATATTAAACAAATAGATACTCCATATTTAAGTGAAACTACCTCAGGCTTAACTTTTGCGGTAGATAGATTTAAACATTGGCAACATTCAGCGCACATGACTTTAACGCGCGGAGAGCGATCAAGACTTGCATATTATGCCGCAGAACATTTATAGTACGCATCTTTTGCGAAATATATTTTTATAGGGTAAATAATGTCCATACAAGCTATTACTTTTGATGATGTACTGCTAATTCCATCATATAACCATCATGAATCTAGGCGAATAGTTAACATTAGTGTTACCTGCCGCCTAGGAAAGCTTAAACTCGATTTACCGGTTATAAGCTCGAATATGGATACTATAACCGAAAGCAAAATGGCAAATTTCATGCACAGTAAAGGCGGCATGGGTGCATTGCATCGCTTTTTAACTATAGAAGATAATATTAGCCAATTTAAAGCTTGTAACGGAAAGGTATTTGTCTCGGTTGGATGCACAACTGCAGAGCTTGAACGTGCAGAAGCTCTGCGTGATGCGGGAGCCGATTATTTTTGCGTAGATGTAGCACATGCGCATGCTAAATATGTAGGTAAAACTTTAAAAAGCTTACGCAAACTACTTAAAAATCATTGCATAATGGCTGGCAACGTAGCAACTTATGCCGGAGCTGATTATTTAGCCTCATGTGGTGCTGACATTATTAAAGCAGGCATTGGTGGCGGCTCAGTATGTAGCACCAGGATTAAAACAGGTTTTGGCGTACCAATGCTTACCTGTATTCAAGATTGCGCAAGGACGGATAGATCCATTGTCGCTGATGGTGGCATTCGTACTTCTGGAGATATTGTCAAAGCACTAGCTTTCGGAGCGGATTTTGTCATGATAGGTGGCATGCTTGCAGGAACTGCGCCAACACCAGGCCCAATCATCACCAATGATGACGGCAAACAAGTTAAACGATATCGTGGCATGGCTTCACGTGAAGCACAAGAAGATTTCTTAGGCCAAATGCATGAATGGAAAACAGCCGAAGGAGTTTCAACTGAGATTGCTTATAATGACAACCAAGACGCAATTATAGCTGATATAATCGGCGGCCTACGCTCAGGTTTAACCTATGCTGGTGCTGATACAATCAGCGAACTACAACGTAAATTAAACTACGTTCTAGTAACCCAAGCAGGCCGAATAGAAAGCCTCCCTCATAAACTCATGGCTGGGTAATAACTTTATGAGGGGCCAGAACGTCCAGGGCTAATGTTGGGAGCGTCAGCTGGAGCGGTACTTTCCACATCATTACTATTTTCTCTACCAGTAGCATTATTAATTCCTGTTCCCTGAATTAAACCTGGCAGCGGTGCGGCGGCGTCCACTGGTTTGACGGCGTCCACTGGTGCGGCGGCGTCCACCACTGGTGCGGCGGCGTCCACTGGTGCGGCGGCGACCACCACTGGTGCGG
>CAMDMN010000060.1 GCA_945901965.1 Legionella genomosp. 1
GAAATCGCACTGCAATACTTTCAAACTGTCCCCTTTGATAAACCGTTTATGCTTCATGATGGTTTTTATGCATCTTTTCACTATGCCGGTCATATTTTAGGAGCCTCTTTAATTCGCTTAATACATGAAAAAACATCGATATTATTTTCAGGTGATCTTGGCAGATTAAATGATCCGTTAATGAAGGCCCCTATTGATCCACCTGATGCTAATTATCTAGTTATTGAATCAACATATGGCGACCGTTTACATGATAATACTAATCCAGAAAAGCAACTTAGCGATATTATAAATCGAACGGCTTTGCGTGGAGGTAGTATTCTAATTCCAGCATTTGCGGTTGGGCGTACGCAAGAAATTTTATACTATATTTACCAATTAAAGCTAAAAAATGAAATTCCTAATCTTCCAGTCTTTGTTGATAGCCCAATGGCTACAAATGCTACTGAAATATTTTCTCGCCATGCAAATCTTCATCGACTAACAAATCAAGAAGCTACTAGTGTCTGTCAAAGTGCTACATATGTGCGTTCAGTAGAAGAATCCATAGAACTTACCAATAAAAAAATGCCGATGATTATTATTTCAGCTAGTGGCATGGCTACTGGCGGCCGAGTTTTACACCATATTAGAAATCTTGCCCCCAATTATAAAAATACAATCTTATTTTCAGGTTTTCAAGCAGGTGGGACGCGTGGGGACAGAATGATTCGTGGGGAAAAGGAAATAAAAATGTTTGGGCAAATGATTCAAATAAAAGCTGAAGTCACACAAATTTCAAATTTATCTGCCCATGCCGATTATCAAGAAATGCTTATATGGTTAAGCCACTTAAAAAATACGCCGAGAAAAGTATTTATAACTCATGGAGAAGAAGGAGCATCCGATGCGTTAAAAGCTAAAGTTGAACATGAATTTAACTGGGATGTTGAAATACCTACATATTTAGACCAATACGAGCTTAAATGACAACAGCAATAATCACAGATCCATCATGCCTTCTGCATCAAACAGGGATTGGCCACCCCGATTGTGCTGATAGAATAATAGTAATTGCAAATACTTTAGCTAAACTAAAATCTATCGTAACTTTTGAAAAGTCCATTAAAGCCACGCTTGAACAATTACAAATGGTGCATGATCTTAAGTATATTGATGAAATTTTTAAGTTAAATACAGAAAATGATTTAATTAATATCGATAGTGATACTCTAATTGGCCCTCATACTTTAGAAGCAGCCCTTCATGCGGCGGGAGCTGTAATTCAAGCCGTAGACTTGGTTTTATCAAAACCGCCACTAATAAATTCCGTATTTTGCAATATACGCCCGCCTGGACATCATGCTATGCGCGATCGAGCTATGGGATTTTGTTTTTTTAATAATCTAGCTATCGGTGTCGCGCATGCGATTAAAACTTATAATTTTAAACGTATCGCTATTGTAGATTTTGACGCGCATCGAGGAAATGGTACTGAAGATATTTTTCTAAATTCTAAAAAAGTACTGATTTGCTCAATATATGAAGATCTACTTTATCCATTTGATTCACCACCGGAAAATGCATCTAATATTATCAACATCCCATTAGCACCTGGCTCTACAGGTAGAGAGTTCCGTGCAGAAATTATTCAGCATATGTTAGATAAAATTAATGCATTTAAACCGGAAATAATATTCTGCTCCGCAGGATTTGATGGCCATGAAAAAGATCCAATATCAACTTTAAATTTAACTGAATTTGATTATCTTTGGCTAAGCCAACAATTAAAGCAAATTGCAGATAATCATTGCAAAGGTCGCATTATATCTGTCCTTGAAGGAGGATATGCTTTAGATGTTTTAGGATCTTGTGTTCTAGCTCAGGTAAGTGGGTTTAGCGGCAGTTAGCGGCAGTAAATATCGTAATAAGCGACTCTGATTAAATATCTAGAACAAACGTAGGGTGGGCAAAGCGATAGCATGCCCACCAACAGCACTTTGACCATGGAGGGCACGATATCGCTCATATCATTACCCACAAGTCTGCAGATCCTTGATGGGGCTGCATTGTCTGGAGGAATCCGAGCCACGACCGTTAGGGAGTGTGGTTCTTAAGATCTCCACTCCCTAACGGTCGTTGCGCGGATTCCTCGAACTTGCCAAGATAAAATTAACTTGTGGGTAATGATATGGATATCGCTTTGCCCGCCCTACTTCCCTAGCTTACAACTTAATAGAGCTCTAATAGACGCCCCCTAAAGACTTAGAGGAGTCAGGAATATTTGACGATTTAGCTGATAGCAAGGGTAGCCCGCCCGCAAAAAATCTGAGCCTTGCTGAATGTGAATCGCTACTTGGCATTAGAAAATCCCGTGTAACTGGATTTTGCGCCAAACTTCCAGCCGCAGCATATACATATCCTGTACCGTGAGAAAGATCTGCTGGCTCAGCAGCAGAAACAGGAGAAGGAGCGGCAACAGTGACAGCAGGAACAGGAACAACTTCAACAACATCTACTTGCCGAACCCTCTTACTTATACGAGAGTCTACAAGGGCACTTTCTTCTGAAGCTTCAGCAACCAATGCGCCAAGATCTAATACCGTAACCTTTTCTCCTGAATCAAAGGCGTGCACAAGTTGCAAAATAACATCCTTGTTACCTTGTAAAAAGCTTACGTCAGTAATATCAGGGTAATTTAGTTTTAGAAATAACAATGCTTTAACCATATTTGATGTTTCAGGAAAATTAAATTTCATTAAACGATGATTTAAATATTTTATGTGGGATTCCTTTAGATCTCTCCAAGCATGAATAGATGTTATACTCTTTCTGCGAGTTCTTCCACCAACGATGAATTCGCCATCTCTTCGCTCTAATTCCAATGCTTGGCCAATATCTAAACATACAACTTGGCCATCAGCTTTAGTAACGAAATTTTTAGATCCTGCTGCATCTATAATAACTCGCCCATAGGCATTAAAGATTTTAATTAACGCTTTACTAATTTCTTCATCTGTTGATTGCCGTCCTTCGATGAATGGGCAAATCCAGACTTTACCTAGTCCTGGTATAGTCTCCACGCGAGCAGGGGGAAGAATATGAGAGTTTAATTCATTCCATAACCGAACTGATCGTTCTGGTGTATCATAGGCATTAGTTTCTAGAGCTGAAGTTATTATTTGAATTTTTAAAACTTCTAGACCGTCTTCGCTACGATACGCTTTGTTATAGGCGCCGTTACCTATTTTTATCCACTTAGTCATAAACGCTCCTAATATCTTAAAAAATATTAAATAATGTCGTCTGGTTACAAATTAGGTAATGTAATCAGATTATATTGTTTTAATACATTTTCATAGTGTCACGATCAGATTTTCGTAGACCAACAGATCACATTGCCGTATTATCCAGCACCTCGTTAATTAATTGTGGATTTAAGTTATGCCAATATTCCCAGATATATTTAGCCCATCCTTAGACAAACCAAGCATTGGTTGTTTAGATCCAAGACAAGTGAGATGTGATTCTTCTCATAACATTTATCCTATTGATTTTCTAAATGTTTTGTTAGAAAAAATTAAAAAAAATAGTGGCGTAGATGACAATAGGCACACTATTCGCTTTTTAGTCGATATATATGGAAGACTATGGTTTGCAGAAGAAGGCGGTCCTGGCAAAATCATTCCTGCTCACTATCAAATAACCGGTGAACCTGCCAGTAGTGCAAGATGCATTACAGCCGGAAATATTACATTTTCTGCTAATCATAAAGAGATTATCGCTATAAACCATAAAAGTGGTGACTTTAAACCGCCATTTGATACATTAAAATGGGTGCTTGCGATTTTGGTTGCTAATGAACATAGATTAGAAGCAGCTTTTGTAAGTCTTGCAGCCACTATTAACATTCAAAAATTATCATCTTCTTTAGGTAGTGATGGAGAACCAACTTACGCCATTGAAAAAGCAGAATTGGAAACAGCTATAGAAAATATATTTGATATTGATGAGCTTAGGATCCAACCTACAGTAATGCAAGAAACCATATACAATAAGAAGCGCAGACGTGATACTGATGATGTCGAGCCATTTACACCCCTAAACTGGGGATGTGCTGCTTCTAGCAATAGACTATTATTTGCCGATGCAGAACCTGCTTCCCCCCCAAGATTTCATGCCGCTGCTGGACGGTTATTGGAATCTCCAAAAAAAGTTAATGCCGCCGTAGCTGAAGTGTTAATCAGCAGCCCACCTCGACGGCCACGTGGTGCTGGAAGTGGATTTTTCGGAGCCGGATTGCTGATGGAAAGCTTCCCATTAGCAACCTCTCCAGCAAAAGCTCCTGCTCTACCAGCCGCTTTAGTAGATGAGGAGCATGCAGCACCTGCATCATTAGTTTAAAAGAGCGAGAAAAAAGCGTTTTAAAGCAGCGAGGCACAACGTGGCACGTCATCCCGAGTGCAACGAGGGATCTCCTGACCGTAGCACGGTACCAATTTCGGAGATCCCTAGTTGCACTCAGGATGACGTACGTCTTTTCTGATGTTTGACCAAAAGAGATTGTTATAGTCGCGGCTTTAATAAAATGATTAACAAAGAATTTTAACTGCTAATTCTAATGTAGGATCTAAAGGATTAGCAGTTATTTTAAAACCTAAATTTTTAACTAATGCTAGCATCCCGCTATTAGCAGCTAAGATAGCGCCTTCCATAATCTTTAAATTTTTAGTCTTTGCAGCATTAATTAAGCATTGCATTAAATGCTTACCAATACCTTTATTCTGCCATTCATCTGCAACTACTAAAGCAAATTCACAAGATTTAAAATCAGGGTTAGTTACATATCTTGCGATAGCAATAATAATATCAACTGAATCTTTTTGAATAACTGCAACTAATGCCATCTCTCTATCATAATCAATTTGTGTTGTACGTTTTAACATATCTGGCGTCATTTCTTGCATCGCGCCCATAAAACGAAAGTATTTTGATTTTTCAGATAGACTTCTCACAAAATCCTGTTCAAATTTTACATCTTCAGGACGAATCGGGCGAATTATTAGTGAGGTTAAATCATCTAACTGCCACTCGGAAACTAAATAACTAGGATATGGATGAATAGCCATATGACTATATGGGATAGATACATCATTTAAGTTAATAACAATACGAGCATCTACTGCGATCAAATCTTTATCATTCACAATTAAAGGATTAATATCCATTTCTTGAATTTGCCCTAACTCGCTAACCATTTCTGAAACTCGTAATAATAACTCTTCTATAGCCTGCAGATTTACCGCAGGTTTATTACGAAATGTGCCGAGCAATTTGGCAATATTAGTGCTCGCGATTACATTTTTAGCAAGATATTGATTTAACGGTGGCAGGGCTAATGCGCGATCTTGCATTACCTCCACCAAATTACCGCCTGCACCAAAATTTATTACCGGGCCAAAAACCTCATCTTGTAAAACGCCTATCATTAACTCTCGATCATTGGGCGTCTTATACATCCGCTCAATGGTAACCCCGTCTATTTTAGCTTCAGGCATAGCTTTTTTTGCATTATTAATTAACTTCTTAAAAAAATAACTAACCCCCTCCATATTAGTAATATTAAGCTGCACTCCAGATACATCTTGTTTATGCGTGATATCGGGCGAATTAATTTTCATCACAATGGGAAAACCAATCGACTTAGCTGCGATTAACGCATCACTTTCATTTTCTGCAGCAATAGTTTTGGTTACAGGGACCCCAAAAGCACTAAGAATTTCTTTTGATTCAATGGTGTTAAGAATAAATCTATTTTCACTTAAAGCCTTTTCAATAATTAGCTTAGCCCCTTTAATATCAGCTTTAGATTTATAGGAAATAGTTTCTGGAACTTGTAATAATAATTGTTGATTACGATAATAATCATAAAGATATGAATAAGCTTCGATGGCAATTTCAGGAGTACTAAAACAAGGTATATGAGATTCTGAAAATAATGTTCCTGAAGTTTTAACCTGCTCACGCCCCATCCAACAGGCTAAAATTGGTTTGTCTGTTTTTTTATTTAAAGCAACAATATCTTTGGCTACCAGCAGAGGTTCTGCCATGGCAGTAGGGGCTAAAATTGCTAATAAGCAATCACAATTATTGTCATTTATACTTGCTGTAATTACTTTTTGATAACGCTCATGCGTTGCATCACCTAAAATATCAATAGGATTATAGTTTAATAACTTTCGTGGCAATGCAGCATTAATAATGTCTAAGGTTGAATGGTTAAGTTTTGACAGAGAAATATCTAAATCAGCCGCATGATCAGCAGCCATGACTCCTGCCCCGCCACCATTTGTTACAATTATTAATTTATCCCCTTTAAGCCTCTTTTTAGATGCAAATACTTCGGCTGCGGTAAAAAGCTCTTTAATAGTCATAACCCGCACAACACCTGCGCGCTTAAGTGCTGCATCAAACACATCATCAGAGCCAATCATAGCGCCTGTGTGAGAAATTCCTGTACGTTCACCCTCGCCATGTCTGCCAGATTTAATTACAATCACAGGCTTCAACCGAGATGCTGCGCGTAATCCAGACATAAATCCTCGCGCATATTTTATATGCTCAATATATAACAATATACAATCTGTTTTTTTATCTAAAGCTAAATAATCAAGAACCTCCCCTAAACCAATTAGAGCACTATTTCCGACTGAAACCACAGTAGAAAAACCAATTTTTTCACCATAAGCCCAATCTAAAATAGCCGCGCACAAAGCTCCTGATTGGGAGACAACGGCAATATTCCCTGGTAAAACTGGATTATTATCCAATGTTGCATTTAAAGAAATTGAAGGGCGCATTAAACCTAAACAATTAGGCCCCACTAAGCGAATATTATATTCTCGAGCGATATTAACAATTTTTTTCTCAAGATTTGCACCTTTTTCTCCTGATTCACTAAAGCCCCCAGAAAGAATAATTACCTGTTGGATATTTTGATCGCCACATTCTCTTAATACCTTCTCGACTAAATGAGCTTTAGTTACGATAACTACCAAATCAATTTCTTGATGTATATCTTTTATCGATTTATAACATTTATGATTTTTAATCTCTTTATACTTAGGATTAACAGGATAAATTTTACCAGAGAAGCCCGCCGCCAATAAATTTGTAAATAAATCAGTTCCTAGCGATAATGGCTTGTCACTCGCCCCTATAAGGGCTATCGAACGTGGATTAAATAATTTTTCTAAATAATGATTTTGCATATTAAGCGGTTAATTTAGATTTAAAATAATCAATGGTTTTACTTAAACCCTGACTTAAATCATAATTAATTTTAAACCCATACGTCGTCATTTTTTTTATAGATCCATAAGACTCTCGAGCATCATATTGCCTAGCTGGCTGATAATTTATTATGCATTTCACTTGCAATAAATCTGCCAATAAATAAGCCAGCTCATTTATTGTAGTCGTAACTCCAGTACAAATATTAGACACTCCTGCTTCGTGTTTTAATATATCCATAGCATGAATCAAATTAGCAACTATATCTTCAACAAACACAAAATCTCTAGTTTGCTCACCATCACCATAAATAGTTAATGGAGTCCCTGCTAATAACCGTGTAATAAAATTAGTAATAACCCCAGAATATGGTGAAGTTGGATTTTGATATGGGCCATAAACATTAAAAAATCTTAAGCCCATACTTCTGAACTTAAACGTATGAGATAAAAAAGCCGCATTCAATTCAGATGAAAATTTATCGCAACCATAAGAAGACAACGGCTGAAGAAATTGGTCTTCAGTTAGAGGAAATGTATTATTATCCCCATATACACCACAAGTTGAGGCATAAACCACGGGCACATTCCCGGCATCAATTGCTGATTTAAAAACATTTAAACTACCATCGAGATTAGTTTGATGAAATTTAAACCATGAAGAAAAATCCATATTAACAGCAGGCTTCGCCGCTAAATGAAAACAACCATCAATACCATTAAAGAGTTTATGAATATTGTCTAATTCGGTAATATCTTTTTTTATGAGAGTTGATTCTTTATTTATAATATTTCCATTAGATAAATCATCTACAACTATTATCTCATCCCCTCTTGCTAACAATCTTTTAGTTAACAAAGAACCAATAAACCCACAACCACCTGTAATTAGATATCTGGCCATTTAAATAAACTTCCTTAAAAATTTAAACCTATAAAACTCTTTTAAAATCAGTGCATTAGGCTCTCGTAGAAGATTTAACTGCGTTTTATAGGTTAAACAGATTGAAAATTATTAATTAAATCCGTAAGCGTCGCAGCAAGATTCCATTTATATTCATAATCCGTTAAACCAAGTATTTTTGTAAGATCAGGTCGACGAAACATTGTATCTTCAAAATCTTCACCATATGCTTCTTTGTAGGATATGTGCTCAATCAAAGAATCACTAGATGCTAATTTTTTAATAAGTTCTGCGAGCTCATTAATTGAAACTTCCTCATCTCTACCTACATTAAATACTTGCCCTACTGCTTCATCTTTTCCTGCTAATATATCAATTAATTCAACCACATCACGTACATCACTAAAGCTTCTAGTTTGCTCCCCAGTACCATAAACTACAATAGGATCATTATTAATCGCGGCTTTAATTAAGCGAGGAACCACCATACCATAATGACCTCGTTGCCGCGGACCTATCGTATTAAAAAATCGCAAACTTATAACTTCCAAGCCAAATTTATTGTAATAAGCAGATCCTAGAGCTTCTACTGCAGCTTTGCTAATTATATAAGAAAAACAATTTCGTCTACGCCCACCAATAACCATATTATGAGTTTCTTTTAATGGAATATTGTCTTCACCCCCATAAACTTCTGAAGATGAGGCAAGTAAAATTCGCGGATTACGTTTTGATAATGAAGCTGCTTTTAAAAGACGTTCTGTCGCCGTAATATTAGTAGATAATAAATTAACCCCCTCTTCCATTACTTTTAAAACCCCAACTACAGCGGCCATATGATAAATTCTATCAGCATTATTCACTATATTTTGAAGCTCGTTACAGGTTAAAAGATTGTCTTTAGTAAAGGAAAAATTAGGATTGTCTTGAAAAGGCTTAATGTTTTGCAGAGAACCCGTACTTAAGTCATCTATAACATGAACCTCATCATTTTTATTAAGATGATGATTAACAATATGCGAGCCAATAAAACCAGCACCGCCTGTGACTAAAACTTGCATTAACATCCCTTGTTAATAACACGATAAGACTAGATTTAACTCGGGGCATATTTTTAGTCAAGAATTATTCTAATATATTTTTAATTGTAACTCCCCCACGTCATCCCGAACACCGTGAGGGATGACGTGGGGGAGTTACTTTTAATTTAAATTGTGTAAAACTGACCTAAGCATCAGAGCCTATAGGCTTAATTTAAATACGTTTGCCGTAACTTCTCAATAACCTTAGATAACGTTATCCCGAGTTACAACGAGGGAGCTCCGAAATTGGTACCGTGCTACGGTCAGGAGATCCCTCGTACTCGGGATAACGTTATCTAAGGTTATTGAGTGCCATGTAAAAAATTACCTGACAGGAAAGTTAATTATGGACAATAAATTAAATCAACTCAAATTAAAACGTCTAGGTATAGATACCCAAGAAGAATTTATTTTATTCACCCATGCAGATTGTTTTATTTGCAAATCAGAGGGATTTGAAGCGCTTACCCAAATTGTTGTTACCCATAACAATAATTCACTAATCGCTATGGTTAATATTGTTCAATCTAATATTTTACAAAGCTGTGAAGCAAGCCTATCTGAATCTGCGTGGAAAAAATTAGGCGTAAATGATGGTGATTATATTAGTTTATCGCATGTAACTCCCGTGACCTCATTAAGCTATGTTCGTTCAAAAATACATGGCAATCGATTAAAACCAATAGAATTTGATGCAATCTTAAATGATATTGTGACAGGTAAATATTCAAACGTTCAATTAGCAAGTTTCATTACAGCGTGCGCCAATAGCAATTTAAACACTAATGAAATTATTTCCTTAACTAAATCAATGATCAATACTGGGGAAAAAATACATTGGGATTATCCCATCGTA
>CAMDMN010000061.1 GCA_945901965.1 Legionella genomosp. 1
GCTAAAGCCTCTTCTTCAAAGCACCAATTTTCAAAAAATTGGCTAGGAAGCTCAACCGCATCCCATTCGACGCCGTTAATTCCGGCGGCAGAGAGGTAATCTACTTTGGTTAAAACATGGTGTAAGCAGTGGCCAAACTCGTGAAATAGAGTTAATAGTTCGTCATGCGATAGAGTCGGGGGTTTATTAGCTACGGGCTTTGCAAAATTGCAGGTTAAAGTAGCTATTGGAAATTGAATCTCGTCATCAATTAATTTGCGTCGTCCTTGGCATGAGTCCATCCATGCACCATTTCTTTTATTTTTTCTGGCAAATAAATCTACATATATATAGCCACGTAAGTTATTGTTTTGGTCAAAAATTTGATAGCAAGTAACATCTTTATGCCATACATTGGCGTCGTTAAAAGTTTCCATCCGCATGCCATAAAGTTTATTAATTATGGTAAATAGACCTTCCATAACTTTTGGTAGCGGAAAATAAGGGCGTAATTCTTCTTCCGATATAGCATAGAGCTCTTGCCTTTTTTTCTCAGAAAGATAAGCAATATCCCATGGGGCTATTTTATCAATCTTGTGCTCATCTTTAGCAAAGGCTTGTAGATGTTTAAATTCATTTTCTGCCTGCTTATGACTATGCAGAGTTAAATCGTTAAGAAAAGTCATTACTTTATCTGTGGATTCAGCCATTTTAGTAGCAATAGATAATTCGGCAAAATTCGCAAAGCCAAGTATTTTTGCTTTTTCATGCCTTAACGCAATAATTTCATCCATTATCGCGCTATTATTGAATTCTTTAGGGGAGGGGGTTTCCTCTGATGCGCGTGTAACAAATGCTCGATAAATTTCTTCACGTAAAGATCTATCTTCAGCATAAGTTATAACCGCAATATAGCTAGGAAATTCAAGGTTTATTATCCATCCTTCAAGTTTTTTCTCTTCGGCTAAAACACGTGCATTATGCAGTGCATGCTCTGGCAATCCTTTTAAACGAGATGGATCTGTAATATGCAATTGATAAGCTTGTCCTGCATCTAAAACATTATTCTCAAATTGATTAGATAATTGGGATAATTTTGCCTGAATTTCTTCAAAACGATGTTTTTTCTCAGCAGATAATGCAACGCCTGATAATTCAAAATCGCGTATTGTATCTTCGATAATTTTAAGTTGTACTTTGTTAAGATATTTTCTGTCTATAGCTTTAATAGCATTATATAAGGCTAAATTATGACCTATTGCTGATTCATAAGCTGATAGTTTTGGTAAAGATGCCTGATAGCATTTACGAAGTAGAGGAGAATTAGTAACAGCATGTAAGTGCGCGAGTGGCGACCAAAACTTTTCAAGAGAATCTTCTATGTCTTCCAATGGCTGCATAAGGTTATCCCATGAAAAATAGGAATTTTTAGCCAATAACGCATCTATTTTTTCTAAATTATGATTTAAGAGTTTATTTAAGTCTTCGACAAAGTTAGCGGTATCAATATTAGTAAAATTTGGTAAAGCCACAGCAGCCATTTGCCTACTCCTAAAGTAAAAACAAAAGACCCTAGCATAATGCTATATAGCTAGCAACAGGTTGCAACAGATATTGTGTCTAAATCATTTATTGAGCGTGTATCATCATCATCATCATCATCATTTCTTCTTGGTTTATTAAAAAAACCATGAGCTTGTAAATTTGATGGAATACTGACTTTATCAACAGGTTTGTATTTATCAATTAATTTTATGGCAGTAAATAAAGCTACAGTGGTAAGAATAGCTATGGCTCCTGCTACTATGGCCAATAATGGTGGGAAAGTTGGTAGGCTTAGAATGAAAGCAATACTTAAAATAGTATTGCACGTTGTCATTATAGCTATTCTTTTTTTATCAAAAGACCAGCGGTTTTCAAGATGTTTTAAATAATCTTTTGTTTCAGCCGCCTCATGTGGCGATAAATTGCCACTGTTAAGATTTTGATTATACTGTGCTTTTAATTGGTTCATGCGATTAGTTTCAACACGTGCGCGCTCCAATGATAAGACGACATCATAAAGAAGAGATATAGTTGCTACGGTATTAGCTATGGGCGCTAATGAGCCTATTAGTACAAAGCAACTTAAACTAGTTACAATTAATGCAGGAATATCATTTCCCAGCTCAAGCCAGCGTCTTTCCATTTGCGCATTTAAACGAGTTTGCCAACCAAGAGATTTTTCTTTTTCACTCATCCAATATCCTGGGAGTAAATGTTTTCCAGTTAAGAATAAATTTACAGATATTCTAGGAACAAAGAACATCCAAGCAGCATATGCAAAAAATGGCTGAACATAAGAATCTAAATGTTTGATCCAAGATGAATATTTATTGCCGTCATTTACTAGTGGTATTGCTAAAATCATTAGCCTTTTTGAGCGAGCAAACATATGTCTTATTATATTTGCAGGCAAAGTTTGTAAGCGGACATCATTAGATAATGATGCGCTAGCATTGACAGGTAGATTTGAACCTTGGAACTCATACTTAGATGCCAATAATTGTTTATAAACTAGTTTATCTCTGCCGAGTCGCGCGGCTTCACGTGGCACAATTAAATAATCGCGATAAATAATTTCTAAAATTTCCGCAAGCATTAAGGCTTCTTTTATTTGTTCTTCTAATTGGTCTATATTTTTAGTAGCTAGATCTCGTGCCAATTTGCTGCAGTGAGCACTATATTCTATGTTTAATAATTGGTGATTTTTAACAAAATAGCGAAAGAAATCGATGCATTGCCTTTCAATTTTTTCAGAGAAATTCCAAGATAATTTATGTTCTTCATCGCACGGGTTGGGAAGTAGAATATGAATGTCTTGTAGTCGTTTTGAAATCGCAGCCATTTAAACTCTAATAATAAGGCGTAATTAAGGCGCTATTTTATCACAATTTAACCACAAGGTAAAATTATTGTTGAAGTCGCGCAATATAAAGGTGCTATGCACCGTGGGAAAACATACACCATAATTATGTGTTAATGCAAGTAACTCATTAAAAATAATGAAAAATATTATTTAGTGGTATTCTAAGTCACCAGGCGGTGCGGCTTAGGGATGTGTTGGATCAGAAGGAATTCCATCATGAGGTTCTAGTGCTAGCGAGGCAGGGATCAGAGGATCTGTTATCTCTCTCAAATCTGCGACAGTATGAGTCCTAACGGCCATGTTAAAACGGGAAATAATAACTTCAAGTTCATGCTGTAGAGGATGGAAAAATCTATCATCTAAAGTTTTAGTCAAAATATGCGGATAGCTAATGCGTAATAATGATGACGCCCTGATTAATATTGAATCTTCGTCATATAGAAATTCAATGTCAAATTCCTTCAGTAATGCTTTGAGAATAGGATCTTTCCTAAGAACGCATCCTTCTCTAGATATCTTAAGAATAACCCTTTCAGAAATTAAACCTTCTAACTCAGGCAGCCCTTTTTCGATAAAATATTTTTTTATATCTTTATGTTTTAAGGCAAGATTTTCCGCAATTGGACGAATGTATTGTATTAAGCTGCGATCTGCCGTTTTGGTGGTGCTATAAAGTGTCGGTCTAAAAAACATGGTTTTTGAGTGTTATTTTAGTAAGTTTGGTCATAAAAGTATCAAAAAAAACAAAGTATGTCAATTTTAAATAACGCATGATTAGATTTATGCTAAATATCCAATCCAGCCTTGAGATCTAGGTATTTTTAACTGTTTTAAAGAAATTACTATAGTCTTATCACCTAACTAACTTGCCGAATTTAGGCATCTGAGAGACAATAGTGACCCCATTGATAGCCAAAAGGTTAGCCATGAGTAATTTTAGAGAGTTAGCTAATGCCATTCGCTTTTTAAGTGTGGATGCTGTGGAGAAGGCTAAATCAGGACACCCAGGTATGCCATTAGGTATGGCTGATATTGCTACAGTTTTATGGCAAAAGTTTTTAAAACATAATCCTAAAAATCCACTTTGGTTTAATCGGGACAGGTTTATTTTATCTAATGGCCATGGTTCAATGCTACTTTATTCATTGTTGCATTTAACTGGTTATAATTTAACTATCGATGATATTAAAAATTTTCGACAATTACATTCGAAAACACCAGGTCATCCTGAATTTTCTGAAACTCCAGGGGTTGAGACAACTACAGGCCCTCTAGGCCAAGGTCTTGCTAATGCAGTTGGTATGGCTATTGCTGAAAAAATGTTAGCCGCGCAATTTAATAATGACTTAGTTAGTCATTACACTTACACGTTTATTGGCGATGGCTGCTTGATGGAAGGTATTTCTCATGAAGTATGTTCGCTTGCGGGGACCTTAGGCCTTGGTAAATTAATTGTTTTTTATGATGATAATGGGATCTCAATTGATGGCAAGGTCCTGCCTTGGTTTGCTGATGATACCCCATTAAGGTTTAAAGCGTATGATTGGCATGTAATTGATAATGTTGATGGTCATGATGCTAATGCAATTGAAAATGCTATAATAGCCGCACGGCAAGAAATATCTAAGCCAACTATTATTATTTGTAAAACTATTATTGGTTATGGATCTAAAATTGAGGGCAGTGAAAAAACTCATGGTTCGCCTTTAGGTGATGAAGATATTGCAGAACTTCGTAAACGTTTACATTGGCCACATCCGCCATTTGTAATTCCTGATGATATCTATGCCAAATGGAATCACGAAGAGAAAGGGGTGCATGAAGAGCTGCTTTGGTTGAAGATTTGCCATGATTTTAAAGAAAAAAATCAAGATGAATACGATGAATTTTTGCGCCGTATTAATGGTGATCTACCGGATAATTGGCTTGAAAAATCTAATGCATTTATTGAAAAATCCAAATCGAATGATAAAGCTCTAGCCACAAGAAAAGCTTCGCAACTCTGTATAGAAGAGTATGCAGCTATATTACCAGAATTACTTGGAGGATCAGCTGATCTTACCGGGTCAAACCTTACCAATTGGTCAGGGACAAAAGCTATTACGCATAATGATTTTACGGGAAATTATTTAAACTATGGGGTGCGTGAGTTTGCGATGGCCGCTATTATGAATGGCATAGCTTTGCATGGTGGATTTATTCCTTATGGCGGAACATTTTTGATTTTTGCCGATTATGCACGTAATGCTATAAGGTTATCAGCGCTTATGAAGCAGCGAGTTATTTTTGTATTTACGCATGATTCGATAGGTTTAGGTGAAGATGGCCCGACACATCAACCATGTGAGCAAGCAGCAATGCTTAGGTTGACACCAAATATGCAGGTTTGGCGCCCTGCCACACTTTTAGAAACTGCAGTTGCTTGGCAACAAGCGATAATGCATCATAACGGACCATCATGTTTGTTATTGTCGCGACAAAATCTAGCGGCGATTATTCATGATGAAAATGCAGAACAATTTATAACAAAAGGCGGTTATATTGTAGAAGATGATGGAGAGACTCCTGATATTATTTTGATTGCTACTGGATCTGAATTAGAAATAGCAATAGCTGCGGCTATTCAAATTAAAAATCATGGCTTTCATCCACGAGTAGTTTCAATGCCATGTGCCGAGCTTTTTCTTAGTGAAGATGCTTCATATCAAGAGCAAGTATTACCATGTAGAATACGTAATCGTATTGCTATTGAAGCAGCTGCAAAGGGTTATTGGTATAGATTTGTTGGTTTAGATGGGAAGGTTATTGGGCTTGAAACATTTGGAGCATCAGCACCAGCGGCCGATCTTTATAATTATTTTGGTATTAATGTTGAAAAGACAGTAGAGGCCGCTCTTAAGATGGTTAAATAAAGTATTTTCAAACATTTTTTAATGCAATTTTTTAATTCGGAGAAGTAGTATGTCAATTCGTATCGCAATTAATGGCTACGGGCGTATAGGTCGTTGTATCTTACGGTCAATTTTTGAATATAATCGGCAAAATGATTTTGATGTGGTTGCAATAAACGATTTATCAGGAATTAATACCACGGCACATTTAACTCGTTATGATTCTACCCATGGTCGTTTTCAATCTGACGTGAAGACCGATGGCAATAACCTGATTGTTGATGGCCATTCTATAGCCGTAATAGCCGAGCGTAATCCTTTATTACTGCCTTGGAAAGACTTAAATATTGATATTGTGTTGGAGTGTACCGGACATTTCACCAAGCATGATGATGCTATGAAACATATTGCCGCCGGAGCTAAAAAAGTTTTGATATCAGCCCCTGGAAAAGATTGTGATGCTACAATTGTTTATGGCGTAAATCATCATATATTAAAAGCTTCAGATAAGATTGTTTCAAATGCATCGTGTACCACAAATTGTTTAGCACCTGTAGTTAAACCATTACATGAAGCATTGGGTATTGAACATGGTCTATTAAATACCATACATGCTTATACGAAAGATCAAATGCTTTTAGATGGAAGTCACCCTGATTTACACCGCGCAAGAGCTGCGGCTCATTCTATTATTCCTACTAAAACAGGGGCGGCATCAGCTCTTGGTTTAGTTATACCAGAACTTGATAAAAAATTAGATGGTTTTGCTATGCGGGTGCCTACTTTAAATGTATCAGTAATTGATTTCACTTTTACCGCCAAAAGAGAAACAACAGTTAATGAAGTTCATGACATTATGCGCCGAGCAGCTAGTGAAGTATTGCATATTAGTGATGAACCACTTGTATCTTGCGATTTTAATCATCATCCTGCCTCTGCAATTTTTGATACTACCCAAACAAAAGTATTAGGTAATTTAGTCAAAGTTGTCGCTTGGTATGATAATGAATGGGGTTTTTCAAACCGCATGCTTGATACGGCACAATATATGATGAATATATAAGGAAAAGAACAGTTATGAACCTTATCAAATTTAGCGATGTTGATTTAAAGAATAAAAAAGTTTTAATTAGGGAAGATTTAAATGTGCCAATCAAAGATGGGATGATCACATCTGATCAGCGTCTGCAGGCAGCCCTTCCTACTCTGCGCGAGGCATTACAAGCGGGAGCTGCAGTTATTGTTTTATCTCATCTTGGCCGTCCGGAGGAAGGGAAAATAGATAATCATTATTCTCTTAAACCAGTTGCTGATTATTTGAGCAAACATCTTGATTTCCCTGTAACTTTCGAAAAAAATTATCTTGATGGCGTTAATGTAAAGCCTAAAGAATTAGTTCTTTGTGAAAACGTTCGTTTTAATAAAGGTGAAAAAGATAATGATGATGAGCTGGCTAAAAAATTAGCAAATTTATGTGATATTTTTGTTATGGATGCTTTTGGGACTGCGCATCGTGAACAAGCATCTACTTGTGGTGTTGCAATCCATGCTCCAATCGCGGTCGCAGGTCCATTATTAGTTCGTGAATTAGATATATTGCAGCGCATCTTCAAAAACCCAGTAAAGCCTTTAATTGCTGTTGTAGGCGGCGCTAAAGTTTCTTCTAAATTATCTTTACTTAAGCAATTAGTAACAAAAGTTGATGTTTTAATTTTAGGTGGTGGAATTGCTAATACTTTTTTAAAAGCAGTAGGTCATGAAATTGGTAAATCTCTTTGTGAAAATGATTTACTTGAAGAAGCGCGTGATATTTTAAAATTAGCACGTGATTCAGGTTGTGAGATCCCATTACCAGTCGATGTAGTTGTGGGTAAATCATTTAGTGATAGTTGTCCTGCTTATAATAAATCATTAGCTCATGTTGCTAATGACGATATGATTATGGATATAGGGCCTGAAACAGTCGCAAGTTATATTCAATTCTTAGATAAGGCTAAAACAATTATTTGGAATGGTCCTGTCGGTGTATTTGAATTCCCACAATTTTCTTATGGTACAAGAGCATTGGCTATTGCAATTGCTAATAACGACGCTTTCACTATTGCCGGTGGCGGTGAAACACTGGCCGCGATTGATTTATATGATTTGACTGATCAAATATCATATATTTCTACAGGAGGCGGCGCCTTTCTTGAGTTTCTAGAAGGAAAGACATTGCCAGCTGTTGCTATTCTTGAGAAAAGGGCTATTAAGTAGTTTCGTAACTCCCAAGGTACGTCAACCTGAGTCCCAGGCACGTCATTCCGAGTCCCTGGTACGTCATTCCGAGTGCCAGGAACGTCATTCCGAGGGCCAGGTACGTCATCCCGAGTGCAACGAGGGATCTCCGAAATTGGTACCGCGCTATACTATCAGGAGATCCATCGTTGCACTCGGGATGACGTGCCTCTAGCGCAAAAAACACGCGCTCTGGATGACGCGCTACTATGGGTCGTTACGTAGTTTCAGTATTAACCTCAGATTTTGACGATAGACCTAATTTTTCTTTCATGCGCGCTACGGCATCTGGGTCGAAGGCACGCGTGGTTTTGCGTTTAATAATAACAGGCGCTGGATTTACTTTAGCCGAAGAATTATTTTGGGTATCAAAATTTTGGGTATACAAAGGGTAAGGTATCGTATCACAACGTTCTGATTGATATTTTGGCGCCTCTTTTGCTTTTAGATTAATGGAAGTTGTAGGTTTATTAATAATAGTTTTTCGTGCGTTCTTAGAGCTATTTTCCACTTTTCTTTTAATTTTTAAACTAGCTTTACTAGCTTCATCTTCAGTTACTTGTGATACAGGATTACCATCTAGGTCAACGCGCATTTCACGGGCTTTAAGGCAGGTTAAATAGTCAATCCGTCGTGTAAATATAACCACAGCTTCACGAAGCTTAGATTTTGAAATGCCATCAGTTTCTGCTTTATCACTATGAGCGAGGATATCCTCCATAATTCCTAATTTTAATGGTCTAATTACTAAAGAATTATCAAATACCTTAGGGAAAGATGTCGCAAGCCAAATTAAAGCCTCATTGCGCGACTTTTTCGCTTGATTTTTTTGCTTATTATTAATATCAGCAGTACGCGGATGTAACTCCATTTTTCTCATGTTTTTACCTATGAATAATATGAACAAGCCGATGCTATAAAATGAGCGTGCAATGTACAGTGTTTGGTTAATTTTTTCAAGTCAAATTCTTCCATAGTATTAAACCAAATCATAGCATTTCAAAGTTTATTGGTTATAATAGTTATTAAAACCGTATGACAAAAAGTTAAAGGAGCTTAACAAATGAAGAAAAAAAAAGGAACTCGTTTAATGTCATTATTGGCAATTATGTTTCCATGGCTGGTTATGATAATTTATGATAATCCCGCCGGTTTTTTAATTACGTTAATCCTACAAGCAACGGCAATTGGTTGGATCCCTGCAAGTATATGGGCTTGGAAAGTCGTGCATGCAGCAACCGAAGAAGATAAAGAAAATCTGGGTACAAATACTATTAAGAAATAAAGTTTTTTGCAAAAGGTAAAATTTATGCATGAGTATAAGAGCCGAGTTATTGTTAATGGTGCCCATGGAAAAATGGGTACGATGGCATGTGAAACTATTAAAAATCATCCTTCATTTGAATTAGTAGCGGCTTTAAGTCGTGGTGATGATTTGCAAGCCTCGATCAAAGACACTAAAGCACAAATTGTTATTGAGCTTACAACCGCGGCCTCGGTGTACGAAAATAGTTTGATAATTATAAATAATAATGCCCATCCAGTTATCGGGGCGAGTGGCTTAGATGCCGCGCAAATAAAAATGTTACAAGATTTGTGTGTTGAGAAAAATCTAGGTGGCATTATCGCGCCCAATTTTTCTATAGGGGCGGTGCTTATGATGCGCTTTGCGGCGGCTGCGGCACAATATTTAGGTGAAGTAGAAATTATCGAAGCCCATCATCAGCAAAAATTAGATGCTCCTTCAGGAACTGCCATAAAAACGGCTGAAATGATCGCGAAGGCAAGAACATGTAAAAAAAATCAATTAGAGCTTAAGGAAATATTACCTGGCGCACGTGGTGCTAGATATGAGGATATTAATATTCACTCAATACGTTTACCAGGAGTTCTTGCAAGGCAACAAGTTATTTTTGGTAATACTGGTGAAACGCTGAAT
>CAMDMN010000062.1 GCA_945901965.1 Legionella genomosp. 1
GTCGTGGCTCGGATTCCTCCAGACAATGCAGTCCCATCAAGGATCATCAGACTTGTGGGGAACGATATGGATGTAGCGAAGCGAAATCAAGGTTATTATTTAAATTTCAGCACCTAAAACCTTGATTTCGCTTCGCTACATCAAGGCTACATTTTCCAAGCATCTAATTTGCAAAGAAAAAATCCAAAGATAACTGTTAACAAAAGTTAAAGGTTGGTATAACATCTAAAACTCATAAACTACGCAGATATTATCACGATGACAAAAACTTTATTATTAGCTAATTATCGTAAATTGCGCATTTATAGAAAACGCAGCTTTAAATTTGATTTTATTGCGGCCATAGTAGTTTCTTTAGTAGCTATTCCTTTATGCTTAGGAACTGCTCTTGCGTCTGGCGCTCCATTATTATCAGGCATTTTAAGTGGAATTATTGGTGGAATAATTGTAGGAGTTTTATCAGGCTCTGCTGTATCTGTTAGCGGACCTGCTGCTGGTATGGCTGCGGTAGTTTTAACTACTATTAGTCAACTTGGTGATTTTAATACCTTTCTTCTTGCCCTAATGTTTGCTGGTATTTTACAAGTAATAATAGGTTTTACTCGCGCAGGATTTATTGCTGATTATGTCCCTTCAAATGTAGTAGAAGGCTTACTTTGCGCCATTGGAATTTTATTAATTGTAAAACAATTACCTTTAGCTTTCACCTTATCATCAAGTCTTGCTGAATTAAAAATGCATTTATTAGACATGGATGAAGGATTAAGAATTAAACCATTAGCTGATTTGGTTTATCATATAAATAGCGGCGCTATTATTTTATCAATCATATCTTTTACTATATTAGTTTATTTTGATAAAACAAAGATAAAATTGCTCAAAGTAATTCCAGGGCCAATTGTTGCCGTAATTATTGGGATTTTACTCAACGAATTCTTTATTTACACAAGCTCATACCTTGCGCAAAATACTCCGCAATTAGTTAATATTCCTCAGCATGAAAAATTCAGAGATTTTATTGCTCAAATGAATACTCCCAATTGGTCAGAATGGTCTAATCCTAAAGTATATTTCTATGCAGTTGTATTAGCTCTAGTTGCTTCTTTAGAAACTTTACTTAATATAAAGGCTAGTGAAAAAATTGATAAAAAAAGACGATCATGTTCTAAGGATAGGGAATTAGTAGCGCAAGGAATTGGTAATTTAGCTGCAGGCTTTATTGGTGGGATCCCAATAACATCAGTAATTGTTCGTACATCTGTTAATATTCAAACTGGTGGTAAAACAAAATTTTCTACCATTTTGCATGGTACTATAATTCTTTTTGCAATAATAATACTCCCAAAAACTTTAAATAAAATTCCTTTATCAACTTTAGCCGCGATTCTTATATATACAGGTTATAAACTTACAAAGCCCTCCATCTATTTTAAAATTTATCGCCAAGGCACCGATCGATTTATCCCCTTCATTGCTACAATTATATCCATTGTTATGCTTAACATTCTTGAGGGGATCATAATAGGTTTATTTATCAGTTTATTTTATATTTTAAAATCAAATAGCCGCGCTCGCCTTAATATTATTAAAGAAATTTACCCAAATGGCGTTACTAATAGATTAGTTCTCCCGCAGCAAACAACTTTTTTAAACAAAGCATCATTAATAGCGGAGCTTAATTCCATCCCTAACAAATCACAATTAATTATTGATGCACGATACTCAGACTATGTAGATAAGGAAATTGTAGAGTTAATTACAGATTATCAGCAACATCAAGCACCAAATAAACAGATATTACTAAATCTCATGGGCTTTAAAGAAAATTATGATATTCATAATTATATTGATTTTATTAATGTCACAACTTTTGATGTGCAGACAATTATCACACCAATTCAAGCGCTTAACATTCTAAAGGAAGGAAATCATCGATTTTTAGCTGATACCTGTATTCATCGCAGTTTAAAAAATGATATAAAACATACGGCCACCACTCAGCATCCTATTGCTGTTGTTTTAGGATGTATAGATTCAAGAGTACCGGTTGAAACTATATTTGATATGAGCTTTGGCGATCTTTTTTGCGTTAGAGTTGCGGGAAATGTTGTTAATGATGACGTGCTTGCAAGTATAGAGTACGCTGGAAATATAATTGGAGCTAAATTAATTGTCGTCTTAGGGCACACACGTTGTGGTGCAATTCAAGCGGCTTGTAATGGAGTTGAAGCCGGTCATATCACTCAGCTTCTTGCAAAAATAAAGCCGTCAATTAATGCAGAAACTCAAACAATTAATCATCGCACCGGAAATAATATTGAATTTGTTCATAATGTTACTGAAATTAATATTGCTAATACCTTACTCCATATTTATCAAGAATCTAAAATATTACGCCAAATGGTAGATAATGATGAAATTGGCCTTATCGGTGCTTTATATGATATTAGTACTGGCGAAGTTATTTTTAAAGATTTCTCAGCAACTGTTAGAGTTTTTGACAATAGTAAACTCGGCAAATTACAACCAAAACTTAAAAATTTATTTGCTTAAAGCTTTTAAAGGAAAGATATGCGCTCTTCACAATGGTTATTAGCCACTCTTAAAGAAACTCCTAATGATGCAGAAATAATTTCTCATCAGCTTATGTTACGTGCTGGCATGATTAGAAAGCTTGGATCTGGCCTTTATACATGGCTACCACTTGGTTTAAAAGTATTAAAAAAAGTCGAGCTAATTGTCCGGGAAGAAATGAATCGTGCGGGCGCTATGGAAATTTTAATGCCCGCAGTACAACCTGCTGAGTTATGGCATGAAACAGGACGCTGGGAGACTTTTGGTGGTCAACTTTTAACCATGCGTGACTCTAATAACCGTGATTATTGTTTTGGCCCGACACATGAAGAAGTCGTGACTGATTTAATGCGCAATGAATTACAATCTTATAAACAATTACCAATTAATGTATATCAAATTCAAACTAAATTTCGTGATGAAATAAGACCACGTTTTGGTGTTATGCGTGCACGAGAATTTATTATGAAAGATGCTTATTCTTTTCACCTAAGCGAAGACTCTTTACAACAAACATATGATCTAATGTATCAAACTTATTGCAAAATATTTGACCGCCTTGGTTTGAAATACCGAGCGGTAGAAGCTGATACTGGTGCTATTGGTGGTGCTGTATCTCATGAGTTTCAAGTTTTAGCAGAAGCTGGTGAAGATTTAATTTTTTATAGTGATAAAGGTACTTATGCTGCAAATATTGAGCAAGCAACAAGCCAAATCCCTAAAAAATCTGATTCTACATTAACTGAAATTATGCAAAAAGTCCCAACTCCTGATGTTAAAACTATTGACGATGTTGCTAAATTTTTAAAAGTTGATCCTTTTCTTACGGTTAAAACATTAATAGTTGTAGGTTCAAAAGATCCACTGGTTGCTTTAATAATAAAAGGCGATGATGAACTTAACGAAGTAAAAGCGGCTAAACATCCTTTAGTTAAATCACCTCTTCAATTTGCTGATGAAGATCTAATTTTAAAATCTTTAAAAGCACCAATTGGATCATTAGGCCCGGTTGGGCTTGAAATCCCAATTATTGCTGATCATCACACTATTGCGATGACATCATTTGTTTGTGGCGCTAATGAAAAAGAACAACATTACATTAATGCTGCATGGGGAAGAGATGCAAATTATCACGAAGCATTTGATCTTCGAAATGTAAAAATTGGTGATATTAGTCCTGATGGTATCGGCAAATTACAATCTTGTCGAGGAATTGAAGTAGGACATATATTCCAACTAGGTGATAAATATGCAAAAGCGATGAATGCATCTGTCCTTGATGAACAAGGTAAACTAAAAACTCTAACCATGGGTTGTTATGGTCTTGGTATTTCACGTGTAGTTGCTGCTGCTATTGAGCAACACAATGATAAAAATGGAATTCTATGGCCAGAAAATATTGCACCATTTCAATTAGTAATTATCCCGATAAATGGCGACCGCTCATCACTTGTAAAAGAAACTTCAAAAGAGATTTATGAGCTCTGTATTACGCTTGGCATCGATGTATTATTAGATGATAGGAAAGAGCGTCCTGGTGTTTTATTTGCAGATACTGATTTAATCGGCATACCACACCGCTTAGTTATTGGAGAGCGCAGTTTAGCCCAAGGTTTTATTGAATATAAGGCTCGTAATCAAGCAGAACCTGATAATATTTTACTATCTGATGTATCAGATTTTATTAAGAATATATGTAACTCCAGAGGCTTTGAATAACTTGAATTTTTTTAATACTCATAATAGCATCACGTCATCCAGAGCGCATAATAGCGGCACGTCATCCAGAGCGCGTGTTTTTTGCGCGAAGGATCTCCTGAATGTTGCACAATGTTCTGCAAATGGAGATCCCTCGTTGCACTCGGGATAACGTACCTCTGGATTTACAAATATATTTATTTAAAAAATATGGCCGTATATGGTAAATATTAAAAATAAGCAAATGTAGCCTTGATGCAGCGCAGCGTAATCAAGGTTTATTTAAAAGCAAAAACTTGTGGATATGAATTGCCTTTATTTGGGGTGGGATGAAAACCTTGATTACGCTGCGCTGCATCAAGGCTACGAAAATTTATGACTTGTGGGTAATGATATGGATGCAGCATAGCGTAATCAAGGTTTACAATGCTGTATAAAACAGCAATATAGAGATATTAATGTTTCTAAAAATATACAGGGAAAGTTGGACACAATGTACTATAAGGCAAATCTAAACCTTGATTACGCTATGCTGCATCAAGGCTACTGTCGCTGTAATTATAGATGGTAAATATTAAAAATGAGTAATTTTAATGATGCGGCACGCGCTCTTAAAGCCCAAATTTCTGCAATAGGAGGAAAAGATTATTCCTATTCTGTTAGTTGGTTAACCTCACCCGCACAACACCCAAACTACACTGATAATGCCTTACAAGCAGTATGGAATATTGCTGATATTCTGCAAAAAGCTACAACCGCTAGTAATATTATATCCTCACTTGCAGTCCTTGCTTATTATAAATCCACACTTTCTAGTTGTTTCGATTATTTAGAAAAAGGAACTGGCGTGCTAAGAATTATTGATATTAAAACATATCATCTTGGCAGAGACCTTCATCATCTATTTCATGTACTTGTAAATGATCATAAAATAAAAAAATTAATACCAACAAAAGAATTAAAAAAATTAGAAGAAATATACACAAGTCTTGGCCAAAGAGTACTTGAATTTAAACAGCATTCAAAGACAAGATTAACTAGATACAAAGCTCATTTAGAATTAGATCTACACTTCCACAGAAGTCTGCCAAGTCCTGATTTTATTAACGCTGATACAAAAACCTATGACTATAATATATCTTTATCAACAGCAGTTGATCATCATCTTCGCGCTTTAGAAGATAAAGATACATATATAAATTTAATTGCATTATTAGAAAAATATGAAGATGAGCTTACACAACATGAAAGAAGATTAGAAGAAGCCTTAGACCATTTTATATCTAATAAACACCCCCTACCGAGACATGAAGATGAAGTTTTTTATGAGGAATTTTCATCTGCTAGAGAAGCAACTTTTCTTTCGATCAAGGAAAAGCATCAAAGAGCCAAAGATGAAAGATTACAAATAAACACATTACTAGCTAAAGCAATAGCAGAGCATCAAACTATATCTCATCTCTTGGCGAGGTTAATAGTTGCCACAGAAAATGAAATAGAGCAAATTCCAACAACGCCAATCAGTCCATTGCCGCAAGCTAAGAAAGATATTCCTGCTCCCCTTCATCTTCCACTACAAGAGACTGTAGCTCCAAAGACTGTAAGGAAACCTCAAGTTAGTGAAAAAATCAAGAAAACTCCTATTAGGCTTAAACCTACGCCACCTGCGCCCCCAAAACTTACAGCTGTTAATATTCAAGCTCCTGTTACCATTAAAACAACTACTATCAGTACTGAATCTAAAAAAATACCAAAAGTTAAAAAACAAAAAGTCCGTAAAAATACCATAAGAACTAGTTTGAGGTGTAGTTTTCTGCCCCCGCCACCAACTACAAATATTCAAACTCTAGATAGAGTTAAAACAGAGTTTTTCGGTAATGAACCTATGAAAATTAGTGGGGTTTTTGGCGATTATTTAAAAGAGCGAGCTAAAACTTTTTGGCTTAGTGATTTAATTCTGCAATTTGGTTCTCTACTATTTGGTTTATTTAACTATAAAACTGAGTCTCAACAAAGAAACGAATACATCCTAAATCTACAAGCTAATCTAATATCCTACCAATCTAATAATATAAACTACGAATCGCTAAGCGATTCAATTACCAAAGGCATACTAAATTTCCACCCCCGCTCCCTACTAAGACCTGAATATCAAAAATCATTGCAATGTAAATTATTTGAATTTAAACATCAATTAGAGGCGATACATTTGGATGATGAAGAAAAAGTAGCCTGGTTGCTTGCAACCGGGGTTTCTCAAAATTAGCTTAATCCTGGTTATCGCTGGCGCGCTAACCAGGCTACTTTGCTTTATTTTTTATTGTTTTGGTCTTTCTAGAACAGCATCAGCCTCAGCATCAGCCGCAACGACAACACCTGCATCTTCAATAGAGACTGGCACAATAGGATTATGATCAACATCAGAATCAGAGCTTTCATGATTAGAATGACTAACATCACCAACATGCATCATATGCATTGTAGCAGTGGAACTCATCTCAACAGCTCCTGCTTCAGGCTGATGAGATCCAACTGTTAAGGCAATTTTAGCATCTTGTTTGCACCTTTCGACTATGCCTTTTGCAAGTTGAACATCAACAGTTGGAAAAGTTACTTCTTTTACTTGCTTCGAACGATTAAACATAGCATCAGTGAATCTACCAACAAATCGGCCAACAGCGGACCCTGGATTAAGAACTGCCATGCCAAATAGCAGCATGCTCGTAAACCCAATTGCCATGCCTAAAGGCGCTAAAATTCCTGTGGCAACTAATGCTACACCAACACCAACACCGATTATCCCTAGGACTCCTGACGAAGCACGTATAATCGCTGTACTTTGTGGTTTTGTAATTTCAATTATACTTGGTTGGGTTTTGACTTGAAATAATGAATCGAAATTTGCACCTGCAGAAATGAAAGGACTTTTATCAGTAACAATAGTTTCAACCAGTTGACTAATATCATCATGATTTAATGCTATTTTAAGTTCTGATAGCATTTCACTTTCTGAAATATCCTTTTTTTTTGCCGTTGTAGTTAAAACATCTGGCAAAGAATCAGGGAAAAAATATTTAACATTCCCATCATTGTATGAAGTTGAATTTTCAGGGTAATTAACAACTGCAAAGCAGAGACTTTGCGTTGCATTATCTATTAATAAAGAAACCCCACCAATTGTACCGTCTTTTCTTAAATAGCTAAATCTACATAAACGAACTGGTATTTGTTCATCACTAAGCTCCCCATTACCAGCATTATAAGCATTATTTGAAAGAATCCCTGATCTAAGGGCAGCTAAATCAGAGCCAGCATCCAAATCTCCTTGTGCAAAATTTTTTCCATTTAGTTTAGCCAAATTTTTTTCGTAACGTACTAAATCCCCTTTGGAAAGAATAAAAGTAGACCTTGGAAGATCAACCTGAACTTGCCTTGACGCTGCGCCAAATTGATGATCTAATTTATCTTTATTATTGCTCATACCTTTTACTGTCATTCTGTGTCTATAGCCACCCTTAAAAACAGAATTCTCTCCAGCAGTTCTTTTTTCTTCTACAACTGTATATTTGACCATTTTAATTACTCACTTGAATCATATATATACAATTATAGCATAAATTTATACCGATATAGTTAACATAGCAAGAGTTCGAGTAGGCCAGGGGACTTTCACCCCTAGCCTCTCACGGAACCGTACGTGAACCTCTCGGTTCATACGGCTCTTATTGTCCAGCAAGACTAGCCTGGGTAGCGCGTTAGCGATAACCGGGAAAATTAAATGTTAGCTGCTAATGAGTTCGGTAATTTAGCCTAGATGATACTTTTAACTAATCTTGGAATTTCACTAATCATATAAAATGGCACTGACAATATATTTCCATCAAAACTTAGTTGTTGCTGTGAGACACGGATACCTAAGTTCATATTTTTTTCTTTCATTAAAAGATGTAAAGATTTTAATTGACCTGTCGATCCCGCTTTTACTTCAATAGGAATTATTTGAGCCCCTACAGTAATAATATAATCTACTTCTGCCATGCTGGATTTTTTTTCACGACACCAAAAATATAAACTTGCTTCTTCATATTTGGGAGAATAAGCTAATAATTCTTGACCGACAAATTGTTCTGCAATAGCTCCTCTATTCAATAAAATAACATCCTCTAAAAGCCACTCAACCGGAATACGACTTGCGTAGACCATAAGGCCAACATCAAGAAATAAAATTTTAAATTTTTTTTCATTAACCAAAGTAATTAACGGAATTCCCGATGCTAAAGTGCTATAAATAGGATAAACAAGTCCTGCGTTATCTAATAGTTCTAATGCTGATTTAATAAGGTAGGACCGTACATCAGGATCTACTTTAGAGTATTTAAAATGATCACCAACCATTCCTGGAGTTTTCTCAAAAACTCGTTGTAAATGTTTGATTTGAGTTTGGTTTGCATATTTGCCAAAATCTTGTCGATAATTACTTAATAGAGTAGCTTGTTGCACTCGACATTGTTCTAAATCATAAGTGCGAGACATTGCCCCTAATGCAATATTTTCAGAGGCAAGATATGCATTTAATACACCAGGCATTCCACCAATAGCCATGTATGTTCTGATATGTTGTAACAACATTGAATGATAGACTGTTTCAACAGGGTTTTTTAAATCAGAGTGCACCACAATCTCGCGCAAAGTTATATCTCCAATGCCAGATAAATACTCATTAAAAGATAATGGTTTTAAATAAAGCGATTGAACTCTACCAACAGGCATACGAAATTCTGCATCGTTTAAAGTGAATTCCAATAATGATCCTGCACCGATTATATGTAGTTCTGGCAATTGTTCTTTGAAGTAACGTAATGAACGGATAGCATTAGGGCAATCTTGGATTTCATCTAGAAATAATAATGTTTTATTAGGTTCAATTTTATAACGCATCAATATAGAGAGTTTTTGAAGAATAGCCATGGGGTTTAAACTATCAAAACAACTACAAAGCTCTGGTTGTAATTCAAAATTAATTATCAATATATTATTGTCAAAGTATTGACGTCCAAATTTTTCAACCACATAAGATTTACCTACTTGCCTCGCGCCACGCAATAGAATTGGCATACGATTTTTTTGCAACTTCCAATTAACCAATTCTTTTTCAATATCTCGATCCATAGTTATTCCTTTCATAGCATAATCTTAATTATGATTAGATTATTGCTAAAACACAAGGTTGTTTTGTATGGTGTTTTGATAAAAGGAAGGGGGTGCATTATCGCCACGCACTGTGTAAACAATAGCAATAGTAGTTGCTATGGTTGAATTTAGGTAACAAAATTTTACAAGCAGAGAGTCTCCAGTTAAATTAAAAAAGTTCTACGCTAATTTAACTTAATAAAGGGGACTCTAATGAATCACGATTATAACGGCAAGGACTTATTTATTGGAATAGATGTTCACAAGAAAAGTTATTCTGTTTATTGCATATGCAATCGAGAAAAGGTTAAGAGCTGGAGTATGGAAGCGAGCCCGACCAGATTAATAGAACAATTAAAC
>CAMDMN010000063.1 GCA_945901965.1 Legionella genomosp. 1
TAACGATAAATCCAGCGCATGTAAACGAATGCAAGATGAATCCCTTGCAGCTTCCTGATAACGAAGAAAATCGTGCCTTTTGTAAAAGCTGGATGCAGGCGTTAGTTTTAAATGAAGGAGAAAGTTCTGTTGATAGTTCTACAGCCGAGATTATTAATGACTGCGTTAATTATGGTTTTGATCATCTAGCACCACGCGATCGCAAATTATCTACCATCGCCCATTTATTGCCAATGGATTTTCCTCGCTGGTCTCAATTAAAACGTTGGTTAAATGCCAACGAAAGCCGGCAAGCAGGGCAATATCATTGGGCATTTGATAACGATGAAGATGTTTTAAATCTAAATGCCGATAAATGCGGCATTGATTTAACCTACCTCATGGACTATGTCCCATCACATATTTCTACTCCTTTTTATATGTATCTTATGCACCGTATCAAGTGTTGTCTCACAGGAAAAGTGACATCCATCATTATTGATGAAATGTGGCAAGTCATGAAATCGTCTTATTGGATAAAAGCTCTTGAACATGATTTACCAACTATTCGTAAGCTCTTTGGCCACATCATAGGCTTAACTCAATCACCAGAAACCATTGTTAATTCACCTATCAATGATGTGTTTTTAAATAACAATGCAACCCTGGTTTTATTTGCTAATCCCAAAGCACAAGAAAAAATATATATCGATGCGTTAAAAATAACTCCTGCTGAATTTGATCTAATTCGAACGCATGCCTCTGATTCTCGCCTAGTTTTATATAAGCAAGATAATGACTCTATTTTTTGCGATATTAATTTAAGCGCCATTCGTCATGAACTTCCGGTCTTATCAGGCAATGTAAACAGTATTCGCATTATGGATAACTTACGTGAGCAATTAGGCTTAAAAGCCGCTGACTGGTTACCTAGATTTTTACAACAAGGAGGTAGGGCATGACATTTAAACGCATAAGCGGCATTTGTCTTATCCTTTGCTGTTTTAATAACGCGCAAGCGGATGTCTTAGGCGTTACTGATGCGGCGGTTTTAGCCAAGATGGTAGAGCAACTGCAACAGCTGCAAAAGCAATATTCATTGCTTGATAAAACTTATAAAAATGGACAATCGCAATTAAATGGGATGAATAAACTTACCCAAATGAATAGCGGACACTCAGGATTTGGCCAGTTGCATAATTCCATAGCGGATTTAAACAAAAGACAATCAGCTAATAGCTGGCGTGAATCCCTTAAAGGCGTATCTGGCGGTAATCCTGAACGTTATAAAGAATTAGTCACAGCCTATGAAAAACAACACGCAAGCTTAAACAAAACCCAATTTGCGCGTGGGGCATCGCCGATGCGTACTGAACGTTTTGAGCAAGAGCGCGCACTCACACAAACAGCCAGCATTGAAAGTGAGACCGCATTTAATGATATCAACGATAGCTTAAAACGCATCCATGATTTATCAGAGCAAATTGAAAAAGCAGAAAACACCAAAGCTGCAATCGATTTAAATTCACGATTAGTAGCAGAAGTCGCTTATTTACAAGCACAAAATTTAAAGGCGCAAGCAATTATTAATCAACAGCTTGCTATGCGTTCAGGCTCAAGCCTTGGTGATGATGTAGATCTTGCCAATTACCTCACCCTTGATAAATAAAACAGGAGCCTCGCAATGAAAAAAACCATCCTACTACTACTTATATTAAGCCTAAGTGCATGCAGCAGCGCACATAAGGACTTAAGCGCTCCATGTCCAAACTATGGCCGATATTGCCCACAAATTCCCATCAACTTATGAAAGGAGGCTCCACCATGAAAAACACAGTCAAAATAACCGGATTTTTATTATGCGGCTTATTAACCGCCTGCTCTGGCAATCCATTAGCAGATAAACCTACTAATGATACAGCACGCCTGTTAATGAAAACTTCCGATGAAGCCATGAAAAAAATGGGATACCAAGAATCAGGCCAAAGTGATCGTTATCGTCAATGTATGGAAAATTTCGCCCCTAAAAAATTTCCATGCGCCAGATTATATAAAACCATGGCCGAGATATTAAACACGCATCCTAAGCACTTACAAGATTTAAAACTTTACACAGCCATTGTTATTGAGCTTGAACAATTATCTTATTATTCGTTGTAAGGGGCAGATATGGCAGGACTAAGTTACACCACGGTTATAGTTGATTTTTTAAACCAAATGGATGCGATGACTAGCTCTTTTTTGGTAGAAAATTATCAAGCTTTAGCCGTTTACATGGCAACGCCCATCGCATTGTTATCAACACTTTATTTAGTGATTACAGGCTATTTAGTCCTTATGGGAACAGTCTCAATGAGTACTAAGTCCTTTATGAAAATGGTTATCACCATAGGCTCGGTGAATATGTTTGCACTTAATTGGCTTTTCTTTAGTGATTATTTTGTAGCACTTTTTCTTACCGTGGCCTCAGAAATAAGTAGTGTTGGCGCAAATAGCCATTTATTTCAATTTCCTCATCTTTCAAGTACGGGTACTGGAATAAATGATGCGCTGCAATCTATATTAATTGAGAGTGTAGAAGTTGGCGTTCAAGCCATGCAACAAGGAGGTTATACCAACTGGATGCCTTTATTTATCGGAATGAATTTCATGGGTGGTGCTACCGTCATTGTAGCTCTTGCTGCTATTGAGTTATCGATGATTAAATTTTTTATTTGCTTATTGCTCTCCACCGCACCTTTATTTATTACCTTATTTTTATTTGAACAAACAAAATCAGCATTTAGGGTCTGGATATCTATTTTATCAGGCTTTTCATTTGCTTTGATTTTTCTAGGCGTAACTCTTGGCATGAGCATGCATTGGATGCACTGGGTTATTGGTGGTTTGCATGCTGATGCGCAATTGGATTTGAAAATATATACCCTCGTTCCACTTTATTTGGTTGAAATTTTAGCGTTAGTAGTGCTCATCGGCGTAATTCCACTGGCTAAACAAATTGGCGGCTCAGTCGGTGGTGGTTCACATACAGGCAACGTACTTGATTCTATTGGCAAAGCCGCAAAACCCGCTTCTTCTATGACCAAGGGAGCCGCGAATACTATCCGTAATAAATTAGGAAAAAAATTATGAAAAATCAAAAAAACACATACTTTGAACAGGCATGCAGCTGGTCTGACGATCGCATCGGTGGTCTTGAAGCCTCACGCAATCGCTACCGCATAGCATTTATAGGAACATTGGCGCTATCCACCAGTTTAACTGTCGCCATTGCTACCATGATGCCACTTAAACAAACCGAGCCCTTACTCATTCATCATTACGATAATGGAATCACTACCGCCGAGCATTTGACTAAAGAAATAGCCCCTATAACACAGGCTCAAATTGAAAGTGATCTCGTGCGTTATGTCATTCATCGTGAAAGCTATGATAGCTCAAGCTACCGCGCCCAATTTGAATTAATTCATCTTTTATCATCAAGTTCTATAGCTGATGATTATGAAAAATCGCAGCGCAAAAGTAATCCCACATCGCCATTAAATCAATTAGGCACGCAAATAAGCCGCCAAGTGCATATCTATAGCATCAATATCATTGACCAAGAGCATTTGAATGATAATGAAAAAACAAGTCGCCATCGTAACCACCATGATTTGGCTGAGATTGTCTTTTCAACTACGGATAAAAACAAAACCACGGGAGCTGAGCTAGAGCATCATTTTACAGCTCTTATTTCATGGAGATACGCAGGCATTCCATCATCTCCTGATGCCAGATGGAAAAACTGGAACGGCTTTGAAGTTAATAGATACACCATTCAACAACGTAATATTAAGGATTCTTTATGAAAAAAAAATGTATTACAGGCTTAATCTTAGCCACTTGCTTTTCAAATACCGCATTGGCAACTTTAACGCCAGAACCATATCCTGAGGATGCGAGAATTTTAAAAGTGGCCTATCAGAATAATAATGTGATTCCAATTCAAGGACAAACATTCACCAGCACGCAAATAGTATTTGGTGTAAATGAACGAATTTTAAATGTAGATGGTGGGGATAGAGATGGCTGGATAGTAACTTATCAAAAGAATCTGCCTAATATGTTATTTATTAAGCCTACCACGCTATTAGGCTCTAATTCTAATATCACCGTGGTAACTACGCGTCATACCTATTATTTCCATGTGGTTAATAACAAAGATTCACAGCATCATGAAAAATCAACTTACGCCATTAAATTTTTCTACCCAGAAGAAGAACGCCAACAATTAAAAGCAACGCTTGACGCTCAAAAACGCCATCGAGCTGCTGCCTTGAACGCCAATAAGAGCCCTAAGACTTATAATTGGAATTATTCGTTCAATGGTACGCCTGACATGATACCAGCCCATGTTTTTGATGATGGGGTATTTACCTATTTTGAACTTCGACCTAATCAGCCAGTTCCTGCCATTTTTATTGTGGACAATAAGCATGGAGAAGAGGCTGTAGTTAACATGCGCCGACAAGGTGATTTATTAATCGTGCATCGCACAGCCCCTCAATTTACTTTAAGAATGGGTAAATCACAGGTGGGAAGCGTATTTAACAATATAGAAATTAACCGTATTAAAGGGAGAAAAGCATGAGTGATAACAAAAATGATGAGCTATCGAGCTTATCAAAAGTAACCTCATCGAAAAATAAACGAGTTATGAGTAAAGCTGCAACTATTGCCATTGTTTTTGTGGTGCTGATGCTTTTTTTCACTTTGTACGCAGTTACTCATAGGCATCATCAAAAAAAACAGGCCGATATCTCAACAAATAATATTCCTAACACCCATACTTTGCAGGAGAATTTAAGCGCTTTAGAAAGGATGCAACAAGAAGCTTTAGCTCATCAGCAAAAGCCTGAAGCCGCAGTAATTCCCGTATTGCATGAAATAGATCCTGAAATCGTCACCCGCATGAACGCCCCAACCACCTTCATTAATGTAGATGAACCTGCAACCAATCAAGGTCATAAAAATCCAGAACTCGCAGCCATCCCTATGATTGCGGGCAATGATGCAAATAGTACTTTTTTAAATACAAAAAATATCATTGAAAGCGTTAATGCTATAGCACTTCCTCATCCAGATTTCACCTTAAGTGCTGGTGAATTTATCCCTGCAACTTTAGAAACTGCGGTTAATTCTGATTTACCTGGCATGGTGCGTGCACTTACATCAAGAGATGTTTATGCCCTCACAGGAAATAGGATATTAATTCCTAAAGGCTCACGCTTAATTGGTCAATATTCCAGTGGCCATATTGGTGATGTGCAAACAAGGCTTTTGGTATCGTGGACAAGGGTACAATTACCCAATGGTGTTGTTGTAACTTTAAATAGCCCATCAGCTGATTCGCTAGGGCGAGGCGGCCAAGGTGCTGATAGTATCGATAGTCATTTTGTCGAAAAATTCTCATCAGGATTCTTATTTTCAGTCTTAGGTGCAACCACTGCAACCCTTGGTGTCAATCAAGCTGAGGATTTTAACTCAGCTACCGCTTATCGCATGGGAGTTGCTAATAGTTTTCAAGAATCAGCAAGAGACAGTTTGACGCAAACCAGGCGGATTCAACCAACCTTACACCTTGACCAAGGAGCTAATATCAATGTTTTTGTCGCGCGTGATTTAAGTTTTTTTAACGTGGTAAGGAAATCATGATTCAACCAACAGCTTTATTATCCTCATTTGTAAAACCAGGCTCTGAAGGGCTGTTAAGCCCTTTAATGCCTTGGTTAAAAGATTCACATGTTTCAGAAGTCATGATGAATGCTCCACGCGAAGTATTCATAGAGCGTAATGGCGTAATAAGCCGTCATGATGTGCCTGAATTAACACCTCTTTATGCGCAACGATTATTTCAAATGATAGCCAATGAATCTAATCAACGCTTAGATGATGATAACCCCTTGTTATCCGGCAATCTTTATAATGGCACGCGAGTACAATTAATTATCCCGCCTGTAAGTAAGCATCATAGTTTTGCTATTCGTCAATCATCTATAGAGCCTATGCAATTGCAAGATTATGAAGCCCGTGGTTTTTATCAAGGGATTTTACCATTTGATGAGTATCAGCCGTTAAATCAAGAAGGAGAGCTGCTTGCACTTTATCTTGAGAGACAGTGGGGTTATTTTATGCAGCGAGCTATTGAAATGCGCAAAAATATTGTTATTTCTGGCGGTACATCATCAGGCAAAACCACATATTTAAATGCTTGCATAAATGCTATTGATGCTAAAGAGCGCATTATTTTACTTGAAGATACAAGAGAACTTACAGTACCTCATGCCAATCATGTAGCACTTCTTGCCTCAAAAGGTGGCCAAGGAAATGCCGCTATTGATATGCAAACCCTTTTACAAGCAACCCTTAGACTTCGGCCTGACCGCATTATTATGGGTGAAATCCGTGGTCGTGAAATCATGGATTTTATTATGGCTTGCTCTACTGGGCATGAAGGCTCAATGACTAGTATTCATGCTAATAACCCGCGCATGGCTATGCTTCGTATGGTGCAGCTCTATAAGCAAAATAATGTGCCTAGCATGCGCGATGAAGACATTCGTGCGGAGCTTGATTCTGTTATCGATGTTATTTTGCAAGTGGGTAAAACTCATAGGGGAAGAGTCGCTTTATCATGCTACTACAAAGGAGCCGTGAGCCATGGCCACATTGAAGCGCATTAAGTCCGAAGTAATTCAATTATTGTGGATTGCCTGCGGATTTTTGCTATTTTTTGAGCTTATGGGGATATTAAATCGTCAATGGTTAAATGCCCCTATGAGCTTGCCATATCCCACTGATGTTATCAGCGATATTATGGAGGGGCTTTATACAGAAACCATTATAAGCATATTGATTTCATCCCTCATAGGAGCTCTTTTATTTGCCTGGTATCGCGGTGGTTTATTAAGAATCATCAGTCAATTTATCCTCTGTGGCCTCGCGGGGATATTAAGTACCATTATAATTACCACCATTATTTTCAATGCCTTTATGCGCATTCATATTACTACCTTGTCGCAATTATTTGATATTTTATCTAGTTTAAAAACCAACACTCGTCCATGGCATTGTTTTTTACTCTCACTAAGTTTAGGCAGTGCACTACCTCTAGCAGCAGTTATCGCATGGATTTATGAAAAACTACGCCAAGATAATAAAGTCTTAGGCAATGCCCACTTTTCAACTGGAATTGAAACTCATCGCGCAGGATTTTTTAAGCGTGAAGCGCAAAGCATCATCATTGGTAAATCAGCGGGTGCGCCACTTTATGCTAATGGTTTTGAACATGTATTGGTTTTTGCACCCAGTGGTAGCGGTAAAACCCGCTCAATTGCTATACCTAATTTATTTCATTATCCATATTCTATAGTTTGCAACGATGTTAAATTTACTTTATTTGAAACTACCTCTGGCTTCAGACAAAATGTCTTAGGCCATGAATGCTTTTGTTTTGCTCCAGCAAGACACACTAGCATTACTCATCGATATAACCCGCTTTCCTTTATTTCCTCTGATAAAAACCAACGAATTACTGACATTCAGCGAATTGGACATATTTTTATTCCCGATCAAGCTAAAGATCCATTTTGGCCGCAAACCAGCCGAAAGCTTTTCAAAGCATTAGTGCTTTATTTACTTGATACCCCTCAAAGACCTACAACATTAGGAGAAATAAATAGGCTTATCAAACAACACGACTTTGACGCTTGGCTTCAAGATATCTTAGATAATACTGAATACTATGATGCGGAATTTTACCGTAATGGGTATTCCTACGTGAATAATGATGAACGAACTCGGAGCAATATTTTAGAATCTTTTTCAGGCCATTTTGAGTTATTTGATGATCCAATCATCGATACAGCAACCAGTGGCTCTGATTTTAATTTATCCGATTTACGCCGTAAAAAAATGACCATCTATATAGGTTTTACTGATGAAGACATGGAGCGCCTAGCGCCATTGCTAACACTATTCTGGCAACAATTAATCTCCGCCATGATTAAAGAAATTCCAGACCAGATTAAAGAGCCATACCCTTTACTCTGTTTAATTGATGAATTCTCATCCCTTGGACGCATTGAGAGATTAAGACGCTCTTTAAAGCTCTTGCGCGAATACCGCGTGCGCTGCATTTTAATGTTCCAATACATCGCCCAAACTTATGAAAAATACTCTCATGATGAAGCTCGCGCTTTTACCAATATTAAAACTAAAGTTGCCTACACGACCGAAGATATAAACGATGCTGAATTTATCAGTAAAATGCTGGGAACTCGCACAAAGCGCATTATGACTCATTCGGTTTCTAATCAAAGCCAAGGAGTCAGTGACAGTAAAAACGTTGCCTATCAAGCAATACCGTTATTACGTCCAGAAGATATTATGAAAATGCCAGCGCACATCACCATTATTTTACGCTCAGGCTTTGCGCCAGTTAAAGCGCGCCAATGGATTTGGTATAAGGAAATTTCTATGAAAAATTTAACTTGTGGAACTTCGTTCGTGCCTACACAAGTCATTAAACATTATCCATTTTTACGTAGTGAAATACCCAAACATAAGCTCTATGAAATCGAGAGGATGGAAAGTTAACCTGGCAATTCCGCCACTTTAATAACAACCAATCACCAAGGAGGTGAATAAAACGAATATATGACATGAAAAAGCAACCTTGCCCAGTTCAATATCAAGAAGAAGAGCCTATTGAAGATGCTTTGGCTTTGCAAGAAAACGATGTTATTGCCAAACTTATTTACGAATACATTTCCTCAATCAAAAGAAAGCCGGCCTCTAGCAGGACAGACCTAAGAGTCAAACGAATTATTTCACAATCAATTTGGCCTCGTTTAGTTGCAATGCGTTTACGTACCGTGTTAGTTAAATTAATACCTGTAATTAATCTCGTGAATCATGAATATTTGATTGATGGTTTAAACGATGCTCAATGGATTTTAGCAGCCTTAGGATGGGCGCTGCACGGATTAAGATTGATAATCAATATATTGCGTTTTTTAAACTGCTACTTTTCAAATAATGAAAATACCTCAACATGGCAAAAGCGCCTTGAAGAAGAATTTAAAAAATCATGGGTGGAGCTTGGTAATGATTTGCTTTGGGTTGTGACAACATTGACTCCGGTTATTCATATTACAATATCATTAGCGTTTATTATGATAGAGCTTGCTTGGATTGTGTTTTGCGCTTGGGCTGAAATTAGTCGATTAAATCATTTCAAGCATGGGTTTAATCAAATAACCTTTGCCGGAGCAATCCAACCACGAATCTTGTCTGCGATTGACACTTGTCAGGATGATTTAAAAAAACACCTAACCTACGCACAGAAAAAATTGATGTTAAGTGTGATTACCACGCTAAGTTCAAGTTTGTTGACGCTATTGCGTACCGCTATCATGCCCGTGTTATTACCAACGTTATCAATGAATCCTTTTTTATTATTTGGCTTTGCATTATTAGCACTACTGATAACATTTGCCAGTCATTTTATTGGGGAATGTCTTAAAAGCCAAAAGCCATCTGAAAAAATTGTAGGTATAGAGAAAAATACCACTATCATAACGGCATCTCGCTTTATTTTCTTTAAACCACCATCCGAAGATTGCTTTAAGGTTAAAATTCAACGTGGGCCAACTACACCTAAAATTTATTTTT
>CAMDMN010000064.1 GCA_945901965.1 Legionella genomosp. 1
TATTTTCAGGTAAGCCACCAACATTATGATGAGATTTAATAACTTCAGAAGTACTATTATGACTAGATGATTCAATAACATCAGGGTAAATAGTCCCCTGCGCTAACCACTTAACTCCATCAATACGTGAAGCTTCTTCATCAAAAATTTCAATAAAGGAACGACCTATAATTTTTCGCTTTTGTTCAGGGCATGTAACGCCTTCTAATGCTTGTAAAAATTTAGTCTCAGCATTAACTGCAATAATATTAATACCCATATTTTGACTAAACATTTCCATAACTTGTGCGCTTTCATTTAAACGTAGCAAACCCGTATCAACAAAAACACAAATTAACTGCTCCCCAATTGCATGATGCAATAAGGCTGCGACAACTGAAGAATCAACACCACCAGAAAGACCAAGTAAAACTTTATCTTTGCCAACTTTTTGTCTGATGTTAATAACCGCCTGCTGAACAATATTTTCAGGCGTCCAATCAGTTTTTGCCGCACATATATCAACTACAAAACGTTGTAATATTTTAAGCCCTTGTTGGGTATGAGTTACCTCAGGATGAAATTGCAAACCATACCAATGACGCGACTCATTTGCCATTCCGGCAATAGGAGAATTAGTAGTTTCACAAATTGATATAAATCCAGGAGGCAACTCGATAACTTTATCACCATGACTCATCCATACATCAAGTAAAGAAGTTCCTGATTTAGATTTTTTATCTTCAATATTAGTTAATAATTTAGAATGACCATGTACATTAAGTTCAGCATATCCAAATTCACGAACTTTAGAAGATTGAACCGCCCCGCCTAATTGAGAAGCTAAAGTCTGCATACCATAACAAATACCTAATATTGGTAAAGAAGACTTAAAAATCCACTCAGGAGCTTTAGGATTACTATTGTCTGTAACTGTTAAAGGCCCACCTGACAAAATAAAACCACATGGATCTAATTCTTGAATATGCAAAATATCCGTATTAAAAGGATATATTTCACAATAAACGCCAAGCTCACGAATTCTTCGCCCAATTAGCTGAGTATATTGGGAGCCAAAATCAAAAATTATAATTGGTTTTTTTTTAATATTTTTCATAAAGTCTTTTAATTATCTATTTGATAATTCGGTGCTTGCTTCGTGATACTCACATCATGAACATGAGACTCACGAATTCCTGCATTGGTTACTCTAACAAATTGAGCATTTTCATGAAGTACGCTAATGGTAGCGCACCCAGTATATCCCATACAAGAACGTAAACCACCCAATATCTGATGAATAATAGTATGCAAATGCCCTTTGTAAGGAACACGACCTTCAATACCTTCAGGAACAAGTTTTTCAGAGCCAAGGGATACTTCTTGGAAATATCTATCGCTAGAGCCTTGAACTTGAGCCATGGCACCTATAGAACCCATGCCGCGATAGTTTTTATAAGTTCTTCCTTGGAATAATTCAATCTCACCTGGGGATTCTTCAGAGCCTGCAAACATCCCTCCAATCATTACGGTAGAAGCCCCGGCTGCTAATGCTTTACAAACATCGCCTGAAAATCTAATACCACCATCAGCAATAATTGGAACTCTACCTTTAAGACCTGCAGCAACATTAGAAATAGCTGTAATTTGTGGCACGCCAACACCAGTTACTATTCTTGTTGTGCATATTGAACCAGGACCAATTCCTACTTTAACCGCATCAGCACCAGCAGCAACTAAAGCTTTTGCAGCATCAGCTGTTGCAATATTGCCACCAACTACTTGTAACTCTGGAAATATTTTTTTAATCCATTTCACTCTATCTATTACAGCTTGCGAATGCCCATGAGCTGTATCAACAATAATTACATCAACTCCAGCATCAACTAAAGCCGCAACTCGTTCTTCAGTTCCTACTCCAACACCAACAGCCGCACCAACACGTAGTTGCTCCGCACTATCCTTACATGCATAAGGATTTTCTTTTGCTTTTTGAATATCTTTTACAGTTATTAAGCCTCTTAAACAAAAATCATCATTAACAACTAGTAATTTTTCTAGTCGATGTTTATGTAAAAGACTACGAACTTCCTCGCGACTAGCACCTTCTTTAACTGTTATTAATCTTTCTTTAGGTGTCATTACTGCCGATACTGGTAGTGACATATTAGTTTCAAATCGAATATCACGACTCGTTACAATACCAATCAATTTTTCGCCATCAACTACTGGCACGCCTGAAAAATTATGTCGCGCCATAACATCCAATAGCTCTTGAACAGTTAAAGTAGGAGATACAGATATTGGATCTTTTACCATACCAGATTCAAATTTTTTAACTTTCCTAACTTCTTCCGCTTGATCAGATACACTCATATTTTTATGAATAATACCAATACCACCTTCTTGTGCCATAGAAATTGCTAAACGCGATTCAGTAACTGTATCCATAGCGGCTGACATAAGTGGGATATTAAGTAGAATTTCTTTAGTCAGATTAGTTTCAAGAGTAACATCTTTAGGTAAGATAAGTGAGTGGGCAGGAACTAATAAAACATCATCAAAAGTTAACGCCTGTTGTATATTAGAAAAAGGCAAATCTTACTCCCATGATAATAACTTATGAAATTATACAATAATTTCTGCAAGAGTAATACGTATAAATTGATCGATAATAATAATAGTTGAATTTCACAACTATTCGCGTGTACACTAAAGGCAATGTTAGATAAACCACATAAAAGGATGGGCTCCAAATTGGCCAAAATTATTGTTGTTACTTCAGGAAAAGGTGGCGTAGGCAAAACCACGTCATCTGCCGCTATAGCTTCAGGCCTTGCAATGCGTGGTCATAAAACGGTGGTAATTGATTTTGATATTGGTCTTCGTAATCTAGATATAATAATGGGTTGTGAACGCCGTGTTGTTTATGATTTTATTAATGTTATTAATGGTGAATCATCATTAAAGCAAACATTAATTAAAGATAAACGACTACCACAACTTTTCATACTTCCAGCCTCGCAAACTAGAGATAAAGATGCACTTACTCTTGAGGGCGTTGAAAAAGTATTAAACGAATTATCAAAAGATTTTGAATATATAATCTGTGACTCGCCTGCAGGTATTGAATCTGGCGCATTAATGGCGATGCATTTTGCTGATGAAGCAATTGTTGTTACAAACCCTGAAGTATCATCTGTACGAGACTCTGATAGAATTTTAGGCATACTTGCTAGTAAATCAAAGCGTGCAATCGATGGTAAAGATCCTATTAAAGAGCACCTTTTATTAACCCGTTATGATCCAGAGCGTGTTGAACGTGGTGAAATGCTTTCTGTACAAGATGTCCAAGACATTCTTGCCATCAAATTAATTGGTATTATTCCTGAATCAAAAGCAGTTTTAAAAGCATCAAACACAGGAACTCCCGTTACTTTAGATGAAACATCCGATGCAGGTCACGCATATCAAGATGCAATTGCTCGATTTTTAGGTGAAGAAAGGCCAATGAGATTTGTTCATTTAGAGCGAAGAGGAATTTTAAGTCGCCTATTTGGTAAAAACAAGGAAGGAGCAACAGCATGAGCATATTTAATTACTTGCGCCGTCGTAAAGATACCGCATCCGTAGCCAAAGAAAGGTTACAAATTATTATTTCGCACGAACGCTCACAACGAAATGCACCTGATTTTATTCCAAAACTACAAGAAGAAATACTAGCAGTTATAGCTAAATACGTGCCTATAAATCGCGATAAAATTAGCGTAAACGTAGAGCGGCTAGATGATAGTTCGGTGCTTGAGCTTAATATTACTATGCCTGATGAGGCAGTTGCTTAAAATTTTTATGTGGTCTTTGCAAGTGGCGTAGCCTGATTGCTTGCAACCGGGATAAAGGAAAATCCTGGTTGCTGCTAACCAGGCTACGCTACACTGCCATTAAGTTAAGGAAATAATCATTTAAATACAAAGGGTTAAACATTGGAACGGCAGTCAAATGCTCGTCGTTGCGAGGTACGAAGCAATCCAGAGGCCTGCACTCCGAACCTATGGATTGCTTCGTACCTCGCAATGACGACATTGTGCAAACTGAATAACGCATTGTATTTAAAAGTAATTTTCCTTAACTTAATGGCAGTGAGGCTACGCTAACTTCAACACAAATATTTGCGTCATTGCGAGCACTGCGAAGCAATCCAGCGTCCTACCAATGCCACTGGATTGCTTCACCTACGGCTCGCAATGACGGATATCGGCTCGCAATGACGGATAATTAATTTAACGCCAAAACATCTTCCTTTTCTTCCTCATCATCTGAATCAATAGACTCAACTACGTCTAATTTACCTTTAATAGATTCTAATTTAGATGTCCATGGAGACTTAAAAAATTGAGATTTTGGGTACGGACTAGGATTTGGCATTAAATTTATAAATAAATTACAAATATCTTTAATTAAATTTAAACAATAAATATATGTATTATAAATTTTACAATCAATAGTATTTAAATTATTAATACCTCGTTCTATACAAAGAGTTAAATTATCATTTAACACTTGATAATCTTTAGTATTTTTAAAATCAGAAACAATCGACCCCATCTTATCATATACTGCATTAATTGTATCAATGTTCTTATTTAAGGATTTATCTTCATCAATTTGAGCTTTTAATTCACTCAAAATTATTGCTAACAAATCTTCTAAATTAACAGCGTCGCCATCTTCTGATAAGTTATCTATATCTCCACCAACTTGACATGAAGATTCACGTTCTATTTCTGATTCAGATAAGCAACTAGCAATTCCATCGTCAAGAGCAAGACTTGACGATATACTTCGACTTGCGGATTGTGCTTCCAAATCATCTGTCTCTAATTTTCTTTGAAATTCTATTGCTTGATTTACCTTGGCTCTGTGTGTTGCCTCGGCCTCTCTTAATAATGCCTCCGTAGCTCTTAACTTTTGACAAGCTTCATTCGCGATGCATCTATCTCGAATAGCATTTTCTGCGGCAGTGCCTACAACAACTCCTCCCGCACCTCTTAAATTCAAATCCTTTATAATCCTCTCGCTCTCACGTGCAACTCTATCCAATCTAACAGTCTCATTACGTAAATGAAATAAATTAAATTTTATTTCATCTATCTTTTGTTGAGCTACCACACATTCTCTAAATAGAATTTCATGTATTTCATTCATTTTAAACGCCACCAAATCAGACAAATATCAAGCGATTAGTTTAATAAAACATCCTTAAGGATTTATTAATTCAATCTTAAAAAACTAATAAATATGAAATCAGTATATAGTCTATTGAACAAACAGGATGTGATACAGCGCTGAAAACTTGTTGGGCTAAGGCCTAATGGTACTACCTTAAGCTAATTGGTTCCGTCTTTGCGAGCGCATGCGAAGCAATCTGGTGACCTTAAAAGTCGCTGGATTGCTTCGCTACGCTCGCAAAGACGTATTTTTGTATATGTAATCGCTTAAGGTAGCGCCATTAGTCCAAGGCAAACCTACATTATTTATAAGCTAGCTCTTACTTTTTACCTGATCGTTGTTTGTTTTTCGATTTATTCATAAGCTCAAGATTACTAAAATCATCAACTGCTATCACCTTTTGTCTTAGTGATTCAGCTTCTAATAATCTAACTGACTCATCCTTAGATATTAGATGCTGCTCTAAAGCTTCAATGATCTGATCAAATTTTGTATCTTTATTTATTTTTCTTAACTTTACCGCTTTTAATACTATTTTATCCAATTCCTCAACATCACAAATTTTATTAAAAGCTTCTTCTAGGCGTCCTAAAGGACAATTTTCAATGGCTTCATAAAATGCTAATCTTGATAATCTCTTACGAGCAGAACTAGGTACAGTCAATAAAGTAGCAAGTTCATGCCCTAATTTATCAGATGGTTTATTACGCTTCTGTCCTAATGGTAGCAAAATTATTTTTAAAACTAGTCTTGATATCCGACCTGGGAAATTAGCAATGACACCACTGATTGCCTCTTCACATTTATAAAATAATTGCTGACAACACCAATTTAATATTGGTAAATCAGATATAAGTTCTCCATCTTCATGAAATCTTTTTAAAACTGCTGAAACTAAATATAAATTACTTAATACATCACCTAAGCGTGCTGAAATTTTTTCCTTACGCTTTAATTCACCACCTAATTTAATCATAGAAAAATCAGCTAGAAATGCTAAATTACTACTATATCGATTGATCAGTTGATAATATCGCCGAGTATCACCGCTAGGTGAATTGCTAAAATGAGCATCGGTTATGCTAAATAAAATTGATTTAGCAAAATTTGCAAATACAAAACTACAATGTCCCCAAATAGCCTTATCAAATCTACTTAAATCATTAGATTTAATTGATTCCATTTCTTTAAATACATATGGATGGCACCGAATAGCTCCTTGACCAAAAATAATTAAACTACGCGATAAAATATTTGCCCCTTCAACAGTAATGCCAATAGGACTTCCTTGATAACCTCTGCCGATATAATTATTAGGTCCAAGACAAATACCCTTGCCGCCATGAATATCCATAGCATCAAGTGCTATAAGTCGTGCAAATTCAGTAGTATGGTATTTTAAAATAGCACCAGCAACAGCGGGTTTTTCTCCTTGATCAATAGCGGCAGCCGCCATAGTTAGAGCTGCATCTATGATATAGGTATGACCTGCGATTCTTGCAAGTGGCTCTTCAATACCTTCAAATTTTGATATAGGCTGATTAAATTGTTTCCTTACCCGAGCATAGGCGCCACTTGCTAATGCTACAGCTTGTGCTCCTCCAGATGCGCTTGATGGTAAGCTAATCGCGCGGCCTGCAGATAAACACTCCATTAACATCCGCCAGCCATGCCCTGCCATTTTAGCACCACCAATAAGACAATCTATTGGAACAAATACATTGTTGCCTTGGGTAGGCCCATTCATAAACGCAATATTTAATGGAAAATGACGTCTTCCACTAATTACTCCTTTAGTATCAGCAGGAATTAATGCACAGCTGATTCCAAGATCGTAAGTGTCGCCTAATAAATTTTCAGGATCATATAATCTAAAAGCTAAACCAATAACCGTAGCTACTGGACACAAAGTTATATACCGTTTATTCCATGTTAATTTAATACCTAATACTTTAGTGCCGTTATGAGATTGATAACAAACTATCCCTTTATCTGGAATTGAAGCAGCATCTGATCCAGCAGTAGGTCCTGTTAATGCAAAACATGGTATTTCACGCCCATTAGCAAGTCTTGGCAGATAATAATCTTTTTGCTCATTTGTGCCGTATTTTAATAATAATTCAGCGGGCCCCAAGGAATTAGGTACAGAAACTGTAGTTGCAACAGAGATTGAAAGACCGTAAAGCTTAACTATAACTGACATTTGTGCAGTTGCCGAGAACTCTAATCCCCCATAACGTTTGGGAATAATCATGCCAAGAAAACCATTGTCTTTTATAAATTGCCAAATTTCTTCAGGCAAATCCATAAGATTATGTGTAATATCCCAGTCATTAATCATTCGACATAATGCTGTTGTAGGCCCATCAATAAAAGCCTGTTCCTCTTTAGTTAATTTTGTTGTTGGCAGAGATAGTAAAACATTAAAATCTGGTGCTCCACTAAATAAATCTCCTTCCCAAGTAACAGTGCCTGCTTCTAGTGCCTCACGTTCAGTTTTAGACATAACTGGCATAGATTTTTTTGCAATCTTAAATAAAAATTTTGTTAATAAATTTTTTCGTAACGGCTCAATAGAACCTAGAGCAAACGCTGCAAGAATTATTAATATACTAACTTGTAAAATAGAACTAGAAATGCCGTACTTTAAAACAATGAGAGATAAAATCACAGAACTAATCAGCCATACAAATCTAGATGCTTGTTTAATAATTAAAACAAATAAAGTAGATAGCACCACTAATATAAATAATCCATTAACCACAACTACTCCTTAAAATTTATTATTAATTACATCTAAGATTAATTTTGCTGTGGTTTCGGGATCTTCCATTGGAAACATATGAGTCCCTTTAATCTCAACAGAATTAATGTCATATTTTTTTTTCATATAGCTTAAATCTAGCCGATCAACAATATTAGATTTATCGCCATAGATTAGCACAGTAGGCACAGATAATTTACCCTCATATTTAGCCAAAATATGTGGGATAGTTCGATAAATTTGATATTCTATAGATGGATCAAATCGTAACGAATAACCTTCTTTAGTATTTTGCATACCGTAATCTATATAATCATTTAAACATAAATCAGTAAAAGTTTTAAATAATTCTCTACTTTTAAGATAAGCTAGTACTTGCTCACGGTTGTGCCAATGTTTTCTTCTATCTTTAGTTCGTAACGCAGGCGTTAACCAATCTATCATCCCGAAAGCTTTAGAAAACTTTATAACATTTGATTTTATCCTCCCAATTAATGGAGAATCTAATAAAATAACTTGTTTAAATAAATTTGGCTCTAAAATCGCCGCCAATAAACTTAATATTCCACCTAAAGAATGACCTAAACCTATAACAGGCTTTGATGATTGAGTTTTAATACTATAAATAACTTCATCAACTAAGCCGTGCCAATTATCAGTGACAGGAAATTTTTCTGAATGTCCTACTTTATCAATATAACAACAGTCAACATTTTGATTAAGTTGCTGAAATAATTGACGATAACAAGGTGAAGGAAAGCCATTTCCATGCACAAAATGAACTAAATCCCTCACCAATACACCATATTCTTACTCATCGCTCGAATAGAAAGAGCCGCAAAACTATAATAAACGGCAATCAAAGCGATATAAAAAAGTATTCCCCACGGGAATATAAAGTTAGTGATTAATGATGCAAAAAATAAGAAAAAAACAGGAGTGGAAGCCACAGTAAAAATTCGACAAGAATCCTTTAAATTTAAATTAAACTTAAAAATAATTATAGTCGCCAATTGACCAAGAAAAATAAAAAATATAAGTGCACCGATACTTAAGCTAAAAATAAGTAAACTGAAGAGAGGATAAATTAATATATCTATAAATAATTTTAATTTGTATACAGTTTTTTCTTTAACAAATTTTTTACCATTAAAAATCATATTTATATTTTCATCTAATTGAAAACTAGATGTTTTATTATTACTATTTGATGCATCAAAAATAGAATATAACAAAGAATTTGATCGACGGGTTGAAATATTATCTTTGGTAAATAAATACATTAATTTAGGTAATGAACTATCAAATTCCTTAACCACTCCGGTTGTATCAACAATAGCTATAACTTCACCAGATTGATTTTTTACATAATATGGCATTGGTTCATTAACTGTAATCTTCCCATTTTGTATATATAAATCTGGTAAGTTCTTTAAAGGGTTCACAATATTTTCAGCAAAAGAATTATTAAATTGAATGATAAATTTAAGAGATAATGGGAGAGAAACTATAAAAGACAATAATAAAAAATAGAGAATACCATAACCGCGCCAACATTTAGCTATATCAACATATAAACTTCTAGAAAAAAAAGACAAATACAATGCTTGCCAATAACTATACAAAGGAGTATCAATAAGCATAATGCTTTGTTTTTTCTTATTCATTCTATT